>DAOUUS010000076.1 GCA_030668065.1 Candidatus Methanophagales archaeon | reverse complement strand
GTTGGCGGCATATAACGTGAGTGGCGAGTATGCAATGATAAAAGCAGCTGCGGAAAGTGGCTATTTAAATGGTGAAGAGACGTTGATAGAATGTTTAACGGCGATAAAGCGTGCGGGTGCGGATTTGATCATTACGTATTTTGCGAAAGAAGCTGCTGAGATATTAATACGGTAATTGTGAATAAGATACAAGACAAATCGTAATTGTCCCCAGAACAACCCTAAAAGAAATCCTCAAACGTTTTTTGCGTTTTCCGCTCTTCTTCCTCCTCTTCCTTCTTGATTTCCACCGTCTCTGGTTCCTTTACCACTTTTAGCTCTACTACTTCCTCGACCACTAGTTTTTTATGCGGAACAGGTGCTGCTTTTACCTTTGCCTTCCTTACCAGCTTCTTTTTCCCCGCTGTAATTGCAACTGCATCCTGATATATCCGTTTAGCTTTTTTGTTACGCTCTTTTGTATCCTGCTCCGTGTCACTCGTCAAGAACGCTATTTGCGGTACGTCCAGACGTAGCGATGCCGCTATATCCCGCGCCTTACTTTCGTTTCTAAAAGAAACTTTCAACAACGGTATGATAAAAGACCGTGCATAGTGTAGCGGCACTTTGCAATACGCACCTACTTTCTTCGCTAACTCCTCTTTTACAGCGGCATATTTACGCTCTTCTCCGTCTTCCGGTCGGGCGCGTTGCCAGGGCGATTTATACTGATAGTACTGACGCCGTGGTTGTCCGCTTTCTTTTCCCACCTTTGTCGAGAACACGCCACAAGCCATTAAACTGGAAGCATATCGCCAGAATTTGTAATTCTCTCGCCTACGTGTTCTTCCTAAAAACAAATCCGCCCGGCATAAGTAATGCAAACCACGCAAAAACTTTCGGTCTTCACCCTCACCGTAAGCATTCGGTAAATTCGCATATATCCAGTTTATGGTCTCGTCAGGCGTCTTATCAAGATTATAAAGCGAAAAAAGAACCTCTTGCATCTCGTATCCGCGTCCATGCCCCGAACCACCCAAGATCTTCTTCAATACCTCGAATATAGACACTTCCACGTCTCGTTTACCCGTGGCTATATCGTCTTTAACTATCCCCTTTCCGGTATCCGAAATAGAAATAGCCTGCAGATCGTTTATTGCCGACCGTAAATCGCCATTTGCGTTTTCAGCTAAATTACGCAACGCTTCATCTTCTACGCTTATTCCTTCTGCTGCACTTAAGCGTTTGAGCACACGCACAATTCGCTCGGCTCTTATCTTTTGAAACCGAATTAACTTACAATTACGCTGCAATGGTGTGCCCATTTTGTATAATTCATTTGCGATTAGTATGATTGGCTGTGTGCTCTTCTTTATTATCTCGGTAATCGCTTTGGTGCCGCCACGGTCTTCGTTACCATGCAGGTTATCCGCTTCGTCCAGAATGATTAACCTCGTGGTCCTGCTGAATGTGTTACTTGTAGAAGCGGGACCCACAATACTTTTTATCACCTTCTCGCTTCTCTGATCTGATGCGTTTAACTCGATAACATCCCAGCCTTTCTCGGTGGCGAGGGCATAAGCAGCCGAGGTCTTACCACAGCCCGGAGGTCCGTGAAGAATAGCCGCCTTCTTCGACTTCGCTTTATTGATACTTTCTGCCCACTCATTTAGCTCTCCTGCCGCTTTATTGTTGCCCAGAACCTCTATTAGCTTCTTCGGGCGATATTTCTCGGTCCATTCCTCGTTGCTTCCTGCCATTATCAATAAATATGAAAGATACGAATCTAATATATCTTTGAAAATAGAAAAGTTCTTAAGTAAGACTCGAAAAAAAACAACTTGTAAAGATGTACGAGATTAATACGGGAAAGGGAAAGGAGAGAGCAGCGGAATCGGTATCTTCATTGATAAAAGACGGTATGGTGGTAGGTCTCGGAACGGGTTCAACGGCGGAGATAGCGGTAAGAATGATAGGGCACAGGATAAAGGAGGAAGACCTCGAGATTTTCGGTGTTCCAACTTCGCTCAAAACCGAGATGACCGCGATAGAATGCGGTATTCGTGTTAGTACACTTTTTGAGCATTCTTCTTTAGACCTCTGTATAGACGGTGCGGACCAGGTTGATTCTCAACTGAACTTGGTAAAAGGTGGCTGGGGCTCACATACGCGGGAGAAGGTGGTATCGTACGCAGCGAAAAGGCTTGTTATCTTCGTGGATGAAACAAAAACGGTGGAAAAGCTAAATAAACCTGTACCTTTAGAAGTTTTACCATATGCCGTGAAAGTGGTGGAACAGCAGGTAAAAGCGCTTGGTGGTGTACCCGTTTTAAGGCAAGATGGAACTAGAGGCGGATTTTTTATAACAGAGAGTGGGAATCTGGTGATAGATGCGGATTTTGGCGTTATAACAAATCCCGAAAAGCTGAATAAAGCGCTCTCTTCTATTGTCGGGTCGGTCGAACATGGGATATTCACAAATGCCGTTGAGGTGCACATGGGGCATGAAGAAGGAGTGGAGATATTAAAAAGAAGTGTTGTATAAACACATTTCGTTAAAAAAGTAAGTTTAGCTTTACCTGAGAAATAATATACGTTATATACAAGATTGAAGGTGTTAAGAGCATGGAGAAAAGGGGGGGTATAGGAAAATGAAAGTGTTGGTGAGTCCGAAGGATGTGGAAGAAGCGAAGGCAGTGATTAGTGGCAATGCGGATATTGTAGATGTGAAGAATCCGAAAGAGGGATCTTTGGGTGCTAATTTCCCGTGGGTCATAAAGACAATAAAGCAATTGGTGGAAGAGAAAGGAAATGGTATGCAAATGAGTGCAGCAATAGGAGATTTCGATTATAAGCCCGGGACTGCGTCTTTAGCGGCGTTAGGTGCTGCTGCAGCAGGTGCGGAATACATAAAAATCGGGCTGTACAAGATAAAAACGCGAGAAGAAGCGATAGATTTGCTTAGCGGTGTGGTCAAAGCGGTGAAGGACTTTGATCCCACGAAAAAGGTCGTTGCAGCGTTCTATGCCGACCACAAACGGATAAATTCGATTTCGCCATTTGAAATCGCGGAAATAGGTAAAGAAGTGGCTTTAGATGTGGCGATGGTGGACACAGGAATAAAAGATGGGCGAACTACGTTAGAATTTATGAGCGAAGAGGAGCTTAAGTCGTTTGTCGCCGAATCGAGATCGCTTGGTATTGTGACTGCGCTTGCGGGTGCACTGAAATTCGATGATATTCCGGTAATAAAAGAGATAGGACCTGATATACTGGGTGTTCGCGGTATGGTCTGTGGCGGAGATAGAACAGCACAAGTACGGGCTGAGTTGGTGACGGATTTGAGGAAGATAGTTGCGGAGTGAGGCCGCGTTTCCCACAACCCGGATATAACGAACTAAAGGCGGTATTACGCGAAAAAGGTGCACCAAAAAGTTTTGGATATAAAGGCGCGAATTGTTTCAGTCCCTAACATCTGCGTGGTGAACCAGGTATTAAGGCTGCTCCGTGTATGTAATTTTGAGCCAGGCCGAAGGGGGTGGATCATAGGAGATGTTCCGATAATAGTCCAGGATTCGCAACTTTTATATTTCACACACTAGCCCCCACCAAAACATTACCACTCGGCAAGCTTTTGCAGACTTTCTTTGTCTCCAAATCCCAATGAAACACCCATCCTAAAAGAAGCGATTAAGCATATAAGAAGGATTAATTTCACGGCATCGTGTTTGAGAATGGATTTTAAAGACTCATGTTCTTCTGTTTTACTCGCCTTGGGTTTCTTTACTTCTGGCACGAAAGGTAACACAAGCAAAACTGCTATTACGCTGATACCGGACAGCACATAAAATACCGCTGCCATGCCAAATGCGTGCCAGAGAATACCGCCTAAAAAAGAGCCTACTGCTACACCCACGTAAATCATCATCATAAATGTGCCCATTTCCTCGGCTTCTTTTCCCTCTTGGGCTATCTCCCCACCATAAGCCATGACAACAGGAATAACCATTCCTGCTGCCAGACCATGCAATAATCGTACTCCTGTGAACGTATAGAGAGTATGGGCAGGGAGATAAAGGAAAGGAATCACAGCAAGAAGCAGCAGCCCTGATGCGATGAATATCTTTCGCCCATATTTATCAGATAGCCCACCCATAACCGGCATAATAATCGCACGGGAAATGGCAAAGCCTGAAAATATCATGCCCATCCAAACACCAGTGGCTTTAAGATCTGTTGCTATGGTTGGTAATATAGGAGAAATTATACTTAACCCTAACATAGCAGCAATTAGAGAAAAGTACAGGGTAAACAATGTCCGTTTTTTCATTATACTTCTGTTTCCCTTAGGCATTTCCGAAGGGTGCCCTTCAACATGTTTTTTTTTACGCTTGCAAAGGCCCCCAAATCGGTAATGACTACTATCTGGTTTTTTACCTAAACTACCGCGAATCCACAATAACGCCCAATATTTTCTGCATTGTCGTCATGAAGTTGCCCCAGTATTCGTCATAGGTCGTATTGTGCGTCAAAAACGGTGTTAGTACGCAAGATCGGATTACATACACGCTCCTTACAGCGTCCCATTCCTCTGCAGGAATACCCATCTTGACTACAAACGCTTTAGGCGCGTCACCATAGTCCTCATAGGCAAGGTCGGTCTTTGAAGTGATCCAATCGTCATAGAAGACGGGTCCTGAGTTATAAGAGCACTGCTCGTAAACCTTCTGATTTAGCTCGTCCATCGCTTTTAGGCTTTTATTCCCCACCTCGTTGAACGCGAAGTCAACAATATTGAAGTCGGGATTGGTCAGTGGAGCGACCATGAATTTCTTGCCCGCCGCAGCTACTACTTTAGTCGAAAGAAGCGAGTTATAAAATCTTATTGCGCCTTCAACGCTACGACCAATAATCCTACCGTAACCCGAAATATTGAGAGGTATGACACGATGTGCGGCCCACACAGCGGCTGCCGCTGCCCCCGATTTTGAACCTTCCATGATATAACTGCCAAGCAGCATAGGATTATCCTCTGATTTCTCGAATACGTAAGCGGCAAAGTACGATATTAGATCAATTGCTCGTTTGTCTATTAAAACAACGCCACCCGCAGCATAAGGGACATAACCCATCTTATGCGGATCGAGCGTAATGGAATCCACCTTTCCCATCGCCTTATACGCTTCATACACGTCTCTCGATGGCCAATCAATATCTTTATGTAGTGCGCCCTGGTCGTGCAACTTCTGTTTCAAATCGTCAAAGTCCATGAACTGACCATTCTCATCCAGGAAGACCGCACGTGTGTAACCTCCGTATGCCGCATCAACATGGATGTAAAAGGATATGCCCTCTTTTTCGTATTCTTCGCGCAGCTTGACTATCTCATGCACCTCATCTACCGCACCTTCTTCTGTGGTTCCTACTACCGTCACAACACCCAAAATAGGCGTCTTCTCGCTGACGAATTTGTCTATCGTCGCCTTTAACACGTCTATGTCCATCCGATATTTGTCGTTGACCTGAATATAGACCATGTTCTCCTGACCGATCCCGAGCACGTCCACCGCTTTAGTCCAGGAGTAGTGTTTCGTCTGTGGCACCAGCAACTTGCCCAGCTTGCCACTCTGCATCCCGGTGCCGCGAACCGAGTGATCACGCACTGTGTCGAATATACCTGCGGCTTTGGCCTCGCTCACCAGATCCAGAATCTTCCTTGTTGGCATGTTCAATAGCTGCCAGTCATCTAAGCCTTCCACCAGCTCAGGTTTAACCGCTTTGATTGCAAGCGGAATGGACTTCAAATTTCGCGCAACCCAGAGCCCCTCATAGTTGGCTATTGTTCCACCGGTGGTAACGTGTCCCCATGCTTTTTCCGGGTCATAGCCCAGCATTTTTGCGAACTGCTTGCCCACTTCTATCTCCAGTGCGGTCGTGGCCGGCGACCCTTCATAAGCGCAGTTGTTCGGATTGTACAGTAGGGTTGCCATATACGCCAGATTAGCGACCATCAGGGTGTCGGAGTTCATATGGCCGAGATAACGAGCTGAAAACCACGGCATTGAGCTCGTTTTGAGTTTCGATGAGAGTTCTAGTAGTGCATTTGTTGTTCGCTCCAAAGTTACCTCAAAGTTCGTTTCATGTTGTTCCCCCAAACTTATGACCGGCTTATCATCCGGGTGGAAGTCTCTACGCCAGTGGATGTGCTCGTCCATCAAGAAATTCAGAGTGTCCTTAAAATATTTATGGTTCTCCGATTTCGGACCCAGAAACAGTGCATCCACATTTATTCTCTCTACATTCTTATCGTCTTTTTTTTCCATTTTTCTATCTACCTCTTTGAAATTTTACTTTTTGCTGATTTGCCAACTTGATTTCTTAAAGTGATAGATGATCAAAGGAATAAGCACTATGATAATAAGCCCTACAGCTAATGTAGCCACATACTGCATAGTGTTGCCAACTGGGACCTGTGCTGGTTGGGAAAAAGCCAACGAACATGGTAAACACCGCAGCTACTAACCCTACGCCGCCGACAAAACACATTCCCGCTTTGCTGCCACCCGGTATTTTGTAGGCTCGTTCTACTTCTGGTCTTGTGTACCGTAAACGAATGCCCGCCAAAAACATCAGGATGTACATGACAAAATATACCAATATAGTAAGAGCAAGCAGCATCCAGTAGGCACTGTTTACGCCTGGCACTAAAGCAAATATCACACCAAACAAGGAGACCAGAGAAGCCTGTAGAATGAGTAGATTCTTTGGTATACGATTTTTATTCACTTTCTGTAGAATTGGAGGAAGATCACCACTCTGTGCGGAAATTTGCAAACCCTTGATTGGACCCAGAATCCAGGTGCTTATTTGCCCTATTGCACCAACTGCGACCAGTAAAGCAATGACAGGAACAAGCCAAGATATGTGGTACCCCGCGAAAAAGTCGGTGAACGCTTCCATAAGCCCGGCATTCAAGCTGATTTTACTTTGTGGTACCACGATAGCCACTGCTAACGCACCTACAACATTGATGACGAACAACATAATCCCCGAAATGAGGATAGCAACAGGATAGTTACGTTGCGGATTTTTTACTTCATTCGCGTGTCCTGCAGATACTTCGATGCCCATAAACACGAATATGAACCCGGCAAGTAAGACGATGTTACTGATATTGGAAAAATCCGGGATCAAATTCGATCCGGTAAATGATAAATCAAGTTGTACCGGATTACCCGATAGCAGATACGAGATACCTAAGGCGATAATCACGATCGC
>DAOUUS010000178.1 GCA_030668065.1 Candidatus Methanophagales archaeon | reverse complement strand
TCCACCAACGATTGCACCGATAAAAGCGCCGATAGCTGCTAAAGCACCCGTGCCTGCACCAAAAGGTACCAAAGTTGCGCCTAAAGGCCCCATCATTCCCACGATCACAGAAAACGCTACTGCCGCTATGATTGCCAAAAGCACTGCATATATCGCCAGAAGGACGATAAAATACTTGATGGCATCGCCGAGTGTGTCTTCCCTAGAGTTGTCGAAAGTATCCGAAGGACTGAACAAAAATCCCTTTATTCTTTCTACTATACTTAATCCCATTTGCATCACTAAAACTAGTAAAGACACGTCACAGCTTATAAAGTTTTCGGTTGCAAATTCGCAAATACCCTCTGCTAGTTTTTTCGCTCTATGTGCCATTACATGAAACAATTTAAAAGAGTATATATAACCTCATGCCTTTTTATGGCGTGATAGCGTAAAATGCAAGCAAAAAGATTAAACAGGATAGTGGAATCGGCAACCATAAAAATGTCGCACGTCGCGCAGCAATTGCAGGACGAGGGGAAAGACGTGCTGAACTTCTCGCTTGGTGAGCCGGACTTTAAGACGCCGGAACATATCTGCGAAGCGGCACGGCAAGCCTTAGACCTTGAATATACGCACTACACGAGCAGTGCGGGTATCGTTGAGCTAAGAGAAGAAATAGCGAAGAAGATACGCGAAGAGAATCAGGTTGATGCTTCTATGGAAAATGTGATTGTGACGCCCGGCGCGAAGCAGGCGATATACGAATTGATGATGGCTGTTTTAGATGGAGGAGACGAAGTGATTATGCTAGACCCTGCGTGGGTTACGTTCGAAGCGGCCGTGAAATTAGCTGGTGGCACCATAAAATGGGTGAAACGAGTAGAAGAAGACGTGAAATACGAATCGCTGGAATCCGTAGTATCCAAAAACACGAAGATGATAATAATAAACAGTCCAAATAATCCGGGTGGCTATGTTTTAAGCGAAAAAGAGCAGCGTGAAATTGCTGAATTCGCCATAGAGCACGACCTCCTTGTGCTTTCGGACGAGATATACGAAAAGATTGTATATGGCCGAAAACACGTGAGCATTGCTTCTTTTGACGGTATGCACGAGCGAACAGTGATCATAAACGGTTTCTCGAAGACGTATGCAATGACCGGTTGGCGAATAGGGTATGCGGTTGCACCACTTGAGATAATGAAAGGAATGCTAAAGATACAGCAGCATTCGGTGACTTGTGCATCATCCATTTCGCAATTCGCAGCGTTAACTGCACTTGAGAGTTCTCAGGAGTGCGTACGGGAGATGGTGAGTGAGTTCCAGAAGAGACGAGATGTAATTGTGAAACGGCTAAATGAGATGGGGCTGCGGTGCGTGGATCCGGAAGGTGCGTTTTATGCCTTTATTAATACTTCAGGTCATGGGAACGGTGTGGAATTCACGGAACGGCTGCTAAAAGAAGCGTACATAGTTGTTACGCCGGGTTCGGCATTTGGGCTCGCGGGTAAAGATTATGTGAGATTATCGTTTGCTGCGTCAATGGAGAATATTTTAGATGGTATGGATCGGATAGAACGTTTATTATAATTGAATAGTACGATTTTGCGTACCTGATCACGCAGACAGTTCATCCGCACATTCTAGACCATACAACGGTTTTGTCCGAGTATTACGGTTTCCAAACTCGTATAGGACATACCTTTTAATTTTTAGTAATACCTTTAATCTATGATGGACGCATTCATACCTTTAGTACTGCTAATTGCATTCTCGCTGTTCGGAGTGCTGTTAGGCACATTTACAGGGCTCGTCCCGGGCATCCACCCGAATAATGTCGCTCTTATCTTTCTCGCCGTCTCACCTATGATAATATCCAGGCTCTATTTTTTGAATGCTCTCGTGCCGTTTGAGACCATCTTGATTTTAGTAGCCGCGACAATCCTCGCTGCATCGGTAGCACACACATTTTTAAGCTTTATCCCCGCAGCATTCATAGGTGCCCCCGAAGGCGACACCGCACTCTGTGTATTGCCCGCACATCGTTTACTACTCGAAGGGCGAGCCTACGAAGCGACAGTCATTTCGGCAATAGGCAGTTTCGGCGCGGTTATATACTCATTTGTCTTCTTCATGCCATTCTATTTCATCTTCGCCGGGCCTTTGCATCTATACGAAGTAATTCAAGACTATCTGCTCTACATACTAATCGGCATATCTGCCCTGCTTATTCTCACCGAAAGTTTCAGCGAGCGGCTGGAAGCCTACCAGGCAGTTTTTCTTTCTTCCTTTGTCTTTATACTCTCCGGTGTGTTTGGCTATATAGTTCTGAACATGCCGGTAAGCACTTCTATGCTTTTTCCTGCACTTACTGGCTTATTCGGGCTCTCAACCCTATTATATTCACTGTTTTACACACCCGAGATACCAGAGCAGACAATAGAAGAGCCCGTGACTGGAAAAAGCGACATCGTCAAATCCGTTCTGTCAGGCTCGACTTGTGGTGCCCTGGTCAGTTTCTTGCCCGGTGTCACTTCTGCACATGCAACCGTAATGGCAATGCTTGCAAGAAGAAATAGGGAGCCGGAACAGGTAATTATGACTTTAAGCGGTGTTAACACATCAAACGTGATTTTTTGTATGGCGACTCTGTTTCTCATTTTACGTGCCCGAAGTGGTGCCACGATGGCAATAAATCGTATCTTACCTGTTCAACAATGGTCTGAGGTCGTTCCGCCTTTAGCACTGATTTATTTGCTAATTGCAGTCTTAATTGCCGCTTCTGTTTCGTTCTTTGCCACGAAATACATGGGTATGCAGTTTTCGCGGCTGTTCGTGAAGATACCTTATCGAAAGATGCTCAGTGGCATCGTCATATTCCTTGCTGTGTTTGTTTTCATTTTAAACGATGCTATTGGGCTGCTTGTTTTGGCAGTAGGCACCTGTATAGGACTAATACCTATTTATTTCGGTGTGAGACGGAGTAATTGCATGGGTGTGTTGTTGGTCCCGATAATAGTGTGGCTGTGGCTGTTATAAATGGTTTAGACGTGCAACGGTTAATGTAATCGCTTCTTCTGTGTTTTATTAATTCAGATCACCGTCTTTTAAATCTCAGCGAGGGTTTAATCCCCCAACGGATAGTTCCTTTTTCAGCATGCCATAATCCAACAGAAAAATATTTATGTGTGTAATTACTATCACCCCCATATAAAGTATCAGGCACAACTAGGCGATAAGATCATGACAGAATTTGATAGAACCCGCTGGGCCGAGAAGGGCTTTGGCGAACAATATCTGGAAACCGCGGACATCCGAGTCGTAGAGCGTAAAAGATTACTGGCAATCTTGAAATCATTCTATCGCCATTTTCTCGTGGGCAAGCAGCAATGCCGAGTTCTGGATCTCGGATGTGGCGATGGCGTTCTAACAAATGAGCTTTTTCGTATTGACGGTTCTCTATCTGCCACGTTGGTTGATGGCTCAGAGGATATGTTGAATAAAGCTAAAGAACGGTTGACTGGCTTTAAGAATATCAGGTTTGTTAAGGCCAGTTTTCAGGAGTTATTGCATACAGATCTACCGTATTTTGATTTTGTTGTTTCCGCGCTTGCTATTCACCATCTAACGCTGAGCGAGAAGAAATCGCTCTTTGAGTACATTTATTCACACTTAGATGCCGGCGGCTATTTTGTAAATATCGAGGTGGTCCTTCCGCCGTCAGAGGCGCTTGAGAGCTGGTATCAGAATTTATGGCGCGAATGGATAATCGAGAAACAAACGGAGTTGGGGCTTGAAGACGACTATGAGGGCACTATCCGTAGTTATAAAGAAAAAGGACATTATAGTAAGCTTGATACGTTGACCGATCAGTTGGATGCTTTGAATGATATAGGATTCAGAGATGTGGATTGTTTCTATAAATATGGGATATTTGCAATGTATGGTGGCAAGAAATGATAAATAGGATAGAGCAATGCTAATGCAGATCGTGTAGATTGATTAAAAGTCACATCACCCAAAAACTCGCTCTAAAACCGATTCAAGAGCCACCGAATGTGTCCGTATCCCCGCAACTTTATACGGATCTGCACCCATTGCAAGCGCGATAAGCTGTGCATAATTCACAATAGGCAAACCAATCTCCTCACCGCTTTCACGTTCAATAAGCTCCTGATTCCGGTCCAAAGTCATCTGACACCCGGGACATGCCACGAGAACAACATCAGCACCTGCATCTTTT
>DAOUUS010000174.1 GCA_030668065.1 Candidatus Methanophagales archaeon | reverse complement strand
ATAAGAAAGATGAGTGAAGAGGAACGGAAGGGCGAGTTAGAGAGTTTGTGGTCCGATTTGATGCGAGAACGAGGGGTTATAGCCACAGGTGGTGCTCCTGAGAATCCCGGTAGAGTAGGTGAGATAAGAAGGACAATAGCCCGGATAAAAACGATTGAAAGTGAGATAAAAAGGGAGGGAGATACGGGGAGATAAGCATGCAAATATGTGATAAATGCGGTTTACCTGGTGATTTGTGTATTTGCAAAGAGATAGCGAAAGAGCAGCAGGTGGTGAGGGTCACAACGGCGAGACGGCGTTTTGGTAAAATTGCAACTGTGATAAAAGGGATTGATAAGAAAGAAGTGGACTTGAAGGAGTTGTCTAAAGAATTGAAATCGAAATGTGCATGTGGTGGTACGGTAAAAGATGGCTGCGTGGAGTTGCAAGGTAACCATAAAGAAGAGGTAAAGAAAGCGTTAAGTGACATGGGCTATACGCTGGAAAATAAGTAAATTATGGAACTAATGACGGATATGACTTTACAGGGTTATGGAATAGAACCCAAGAATTTATTGAAGCATGAGCTGATAGGCTTGAAAACAGAAGTAGAAGAAAGTAGTAATAGTAATATGAAAGGTTTATGTGGACTCGTAGTGGATGAGACGAGGAATACGTTTGTTATAGAGACAGAGCAGAATGAAGATAAGCGGATACCAAAAGACGTGAATACGTTCATCTTTGAGTTGGACGAAGGAGTGCGAGTACGGGTGCGCGGCAATCAGCTTGTTTCGAGACCTGAGGATAGGATAAAGAAGGGAGGGCGAAGAAGATGAAAGATATAGGTATAGATGTTACAAAGCCAGAGAAGGATTGTGAAGATGTGAATTGTCCTTTTCATGGTAGGTTATCGGTACGTGGACAGATAATAGAAGGAGTGGTGATAGCAGATAAGGCACCGAAGACGGTTGTTGTTATGAGGTCTTATCTGAAGAAGATACAGAAATATGAACGATATGAGAAGAGGCAGTCAAAGATTCATGCACATAATCCACCTTGCATGGATGCAAAAGTGGGCGATATGGTGAAGATTATGGAATGCCGACCACTGAGCAAGACGAAAAGTTTTGTTGTGATAGAAAAGCAGGTTTCGTGAATAAAGCATGGAGTAGCTAGTAGGACGTTACCCGGTTCATAGAACGCAGTAGGATATGATGTATTTACTTACAGCGATTCAGTGAGATAAGGTTCAGCTCATACCGCATAGTATCCGGGTTATAGACTAATATGCCATCTGCGATTATTTTATCGCCCTTTTGCAGCTCGTGGATCGGAACATCGCCCGTAACTACTCTCATACGGGTTCCATCACCAATATAAAACACGCGCTTGAAAATGTCATCTGCATATCCCACGACACTTATCCGCGTTCCTTCATACTGCTCAGGATACATCGCTATCTGCGAGACGAAAGAGATATTGACATACCCGGGGGTCAACTTTTTTATACCCGTTATCGGGGCTATAATTTCATACTCGCCCTGGTACATGTTCACTCGACCTTCAACTTCTATTTCATCACCATAGCGCAGGTCTAATTCGTTCTTACCGGCCTCAGCGGAATTAACAAATACCAGCAGTTCTGTTTGGTTTTTTCGTATATTCATGCGCATGGTTCCGGACTCCGTGACACGTAAGTCGGAGATAATCCCGGTTGTACGTATGTATGCAGATTCATGCTGTGCAACTTCGTCCAAGGGCACGTAAGGTGGCACTACCAATAACGATACGCCATATAAGGTGCAAATACCAAGCAAAGAGAATATAACTACTACTTTTCCCATAGAGTCCATAATCTGCAGTTCTCCACTTTTGTGATTTCGTCTGGTTACTTATACCACACATTCGTCAGATAGATTGAGCAAAACAAATAGTTTTTTATACTTCAGGTATGTAACCTAAAAGCGTGATTATAGATGAAAGTAGTAAAGATAGGATTTGTGAAATTGGGAAATATAGGGGCTTCTAGAATAGTGGACCTATTGCTGGACGAGAGGGCAGATAGAGAGGATATAGACGCGCGCGTGTTGGGCACGGGGGCGAAGATGACGCCGGACAATGCGGAGGACACGTCTCGGTTACTGGATTGGGGCCCAGATTTGGTTGTGATCGTCAGTCCAAATGCCGCTCTGCCTGGACCTAAGAAAGCACGAGAGATGACAAAGGAAAAGGGCATACCGTGCATTGTTGTCTCGGACGGCCCCGCGAAGAAAGCAGTAGATAAGCTAAAGGAAGGCGGGTTTGGCTACATCATCATACCCGGTGACCCGATGATAGGCGCGAGGCGAGAGTTCTTAGACCCCGTGGAAATGAGTATATTCAATGCAGATGTACTCTCCGTTCTATCCGTAACGGGCGTAGTGAGATTGATGCAAGAAGAATTTAACGCTGTTATAGCTGCGATACAAAAGGGTGAAGAAGTGAAATTACCACAAATAATAGCAACGGCGGAAAAGTCAGTAGAACGAGCGCAGTTCTCGAACCCATATGCCAAGGCGAAAGCCCTTGCCGCTTATAACATGCTGGAGAAAGTAGCGGAGATGGACTCTAAGGGTTGCTTCATGATGAAAGACCCCGCAGGCTACGTGCCAATGGTGGCAGCGGCACATGAACTACTGCGAGCGGCGGCAAACTTTGCCTATGAAGCGCGCGAGATGGAAAAGCAGACCGACAGCCTGGTTCGTATGCCACATGCCAGAACCGGTGAAATACTGAAGAAGACGAAGTTGTTGGATAAGCCGAGTGCTTAGCTTAAATCCACAACTCTTTTTTTCTTTTTTTCTTTTTTGATAAACCGTTCTCAGGATATAGCGTTAACAGTCCGTTTTTGTATCCTTTGAAATATATGCGAATGCCAACTAAAACAGTAACAGGCGTGGTTATAGCTATCGTATTAGTAGTGGCCATCGCAATAACGTTCGCACTGCTTATGCCGCATAAACAGAAACCCGCCGTTGAAAAGAACGTTATGCAAAAGATAGAAGTTGGAGAAAGGATAAAGCTGCCCGCGCCGGATTATATGGGTAACACATCTGTCGAAGAAGCGTTATCGAAAAGAAGATCTGTACGGTTTTATTCAGGTGAGGATTTAAGTATCGAGGAGGTATCGCAGTTACTTTGGGCGGCTCAAGGTATTACAGGGACTGGAAGAACAGCACCTTCGGCTGGTGCATTATATCCCCTTGAGTTATACCTGGTTGTAGGAGACGTAGAAGGCTTAGACAACGGCGTTTACCAGTATAGACCCGTGGAGCATGAACTTGAAAAAGCGGTGGAGGGGGATATACGGGTGGAGCTTTCAAAAGCGGCAGTCGGACAGAACCAGGAACACGTAAGAGACGCAGCCGTAGACCTCGTATTCACTGCGGTTTATGAGCGAACGACAGGGAAATACGGTGAACGAGGCATTAGATATGTGCACATGGAAGCAGGGCATGCCGCACAAAATGTCTATTTACAGGCTGTTTCCTTAGAGCTCGGAACGGTGGTCATAGGCGCGTTTAGTGACGATAAAGTAAAAGAACTCGTGAATGCCGAAGAGCAAGAGGAACCGCTGTATATAATGCCAGTTGGGAGAACGCTTTAAGGCTTGATTTGATGATGACCGTGTAAATATGTTGACACATAAGAAAACCAATTGTAACAAATCTGAATGGCGATTTAGCTCCAACTTCCCGTTTTTTTAGCATACGCCCCCCCTCTTTGCGGTGTTAAGGTACAAACCTACACTTTATCGCCCCGTTATACACTATCGCCGCTATGTCATTTCGTGTTGCTCTTCTCACCGCACCCTTTAGCGGGTTCCTGACATTGCTCATATTCGGCGTGTCTGTTCTTATAATCACCAAATTCGCAGGTTTACCCTCTTCTATCGTGCCAATGTATCCCTCTTCTGTCAACACATTTGCCGAGTTCCATGTGCACAGCTTCAACACATCCTTCTCGTCAAGCCGGAAAATCTTCGAGATGAATTCCATTTCAGAAAACATGTCAGGTGAATTGAGCATTACGTTATCGGTGCCGACACCTACTGTTAATCCTGATTCGAGCATCTGACGTAAAGGTGGCAGTCCCATTCCCGTAACTAAATTTGACCGCACACAAACAACAGCCCCGATGTTTTTATCACGCATCTTCCGGAAGTCATGCGGCGTTGCTTTTGTGAGATGCACAATAAAATCAGGTTCAAGTTCTATTGCCGCTTCT
>DAOUUS010000016.1 GCA_030668065.1 Candidatus Methanophagales archaeon | reverse complement strand
CTATATGCCAGAAGAAACAGAACAGGAAACACGAAAGCGGCGCATTGACCCTAAACTTGAAGCCATCGGCTGGAAACTTATAAAATACCATGAATCAAAACCTTTGAGCTCCTATCTATCTCATGCTATTGAGGAATATCCAACTTCAAACGGTCCTGTTGACTACGCACTTGTAATCTTGATAAGGTAGGTTACGAAGAGCTGGTGGAGATAGACGGCATAGGCGAGACAAAGGCATGCCAGATACTCGCCAGTTTCGAGCTCGCGAGACGCTATTTCGGGAAGAAAGACGTCCGGATAACCTTTCCCTCGGACGTTCTACCGTTTGTGCGTGATATTAGCGATAAACGGCAGGAGCATTTTGTATGCTTAGCTCTGAACGGTGCAAATGAAGTTATCGGTAATAGGGTGGTTACGGTCGGGCTTTTGAATTCTAATCAGGTGCATCCGCGCGAGGTGTTTTCTGATGCTATTGTGGATCGTGCAGCGTCTATCATTCTGGTGCATAATCATCCTTCGGGTGATACGGAGCCCAGTCAGGAGGATATTGCGATAACAAAGCGGTTGGTTGAGGCGGGGGAGTTGTTGGGGATTAAGATTCATGATCATGTTATTGTGTCGAAGAAGGGGTATACGAGTATGAAGGAGCGGGGGGTGATTTAGGGGGTGCAAGTGGTTATTATGCAAGGAGGACCGGCAAAGGAACTATTAAAAAATTGGTTTTGTGGGTTTGTTGCGGGACTAATATTCTTGTGGTTCCTTCTTTTGTCTCAAAAACCTTTGGTAATGGGTATTGGGGTAAGTTATTATCATATTTTCTGCTCAAATTGCGACCGGAAGTCGCAATTTTGCATGCGTTTTTTAAATCACAAAAGGATAAGGACTTTGAAAAAGTGCGTGAATTAGCTATTAAAGTGAGAAAAGGACTATTGTAGGTAGTTTCTGTGAATATAGACGGATATTTAGTGGTGTTACATCGTAACGTTGGATTTAAATAGAAATAGGGGTGATGATATTGGATTTGACTGATACAGGAAACTACCCTGGATCTTCGAGATAAATAAGTTTTTAGAGTAACGAATCGGAAATGGACCAAAAAGCTTTTATATGTTATATAGCCACTATAGTTTCATGAATATTTGGAGGCAAAAATGGAAAAAATGAAAGCGAAGGGGAAAGCGAAATCCGCGGGAATTACTCTAAATCACAAACAAACGGTTTTAACACAACCCTTTTGAAAAGCATTGGGGAAAGGGTAATATTTTCTGAATGGTTGAGAGGAAAAGGGAATTATAAGCACCTGTTCTCAGGGCTTTGTATTATTTCACTCTTTTTTGTAGCCTTTTCCTTTATAGCGGTTGCGAGCGCAGCAACGATTCATGTACCGGAAGGCGGGAATCTGACGATACAGCAGGCGGTGGATAACGCGATCAAGGGGTGACGTCATCATCGTGCGCGACGGCACGTACAACGAGAACGTGAATGTGGACGAGGCGCATTTGACGATCCGGTCAGAGAACGGCTCTGCGAACTGCATCGTGCACGCATCGAATCCAGGCGACCAAGTCTTTGATGTAACTGAGGATTACGTGAACATCACCGGGTTCACAGTGACGAACGCGACAAGCGACAAGGCGGGAATATATCTTGGAAGCGGCGTGGATCACTGCAACATCTCCGATAACAACGCAACGGACAACTACTACGGCATCTCCCTGAATTCTTCGAGCAACAACACGCTCACGAACAACACCGCATCGGACAACGACTTCTTCGGCATCTACCTGTATTCTTCGAGCAACAACACGCTCACGAACAACACCGCTAACTCGAACAACAACTACTGCATCCACCTGTATTCCGAGCAACAACACGCACACGAGCAACACCGCATCGAACAACGACAACGGCATCTACCTGGATTATTCGAGCAGCTATAACACGCACACGAGCAACACCGCTAACTCGAACAACGACAACGGCATCTGGCTATATTCTTCGAGCAACAACACGCTCACGAGCAACACCGCATCGAACAACAACCGCAGCATCTGGCTATATTCTTCGAGCAACAACAACGTATCTTGCAACTGGGTGCAGAACAACACGGACGCAGGATTCTACCTGGAGGAGGGAAGCACGGGCAATACGATCGAGAACAACAACATCATCGCAAACGGCAAGTACAACGACACGAGCGATGGTTACGAGTGGCTGTTCATGAATAACCAGTCCGATGAGGTGAGCACAGTCGGCAACTGGTGGGGCACGGACAACGAGACAAGAATCAACGCGAGCATCTACGACTGGACTTACCATACGGCTTGGGGCAACGTGACAATCGATCCGAAACTCGATGGACCAGCCCCTTGCGCCCCGATCCCGGAAGCCGCGACTGTCCTGCTCTTCGCGGTCGGGCTGCTCATGCTTGCGGGATATGTGCGGGTCGGAAGACGGAAGTGAAGTGAAGTGATGATAGGTGCCAGTGGCACTTCTCTTTTCTCTCTCTTTTTTGTAATGGTCAGTTGGATGCACAACACCACGACTAACATAAATGACATCAGAGATTGTCACGCCACGTGGTGTTGGTATCGTTTTGAAGACATTGTTCATTCAAATCTCGTGCCGACTACTTCGGATGTAGACATTTGAGAACAGACGAATTTCAACCGCAACGCCACGTGGTGGGACCGCTCAGAATTCCCACACGGTTTATTAGAGCGGGCGGTTCAAGATGCGATACGTCCATCCCCCAACATGGTGCTGGCATCTGCACCTTCAGTCTTCGACACCGGTGCAAGGCACCTACCCGAGCATCCGCGGAACACACACAGGGACGATCACGCTGAACCAGACGATGACCGTCCACCAATGTACACCTATCCCTGCGCAGGAACTGGTGGACACACCGAGTCCATCGAATTGTATGAAAACGGCGTTCTGATAGCAAACGGCACTTGGAACGGATACCAGGGCGACTACCACAACCTAACAATTACTCCATCTGTCACGCTGTGGGAAGGTTATGAATACCGCTACGTCATAAAAACAGGCTCCTATCCGCAGATAATACATGAATCCCGCAAAAAAGTAACAGGAGGAACTATTACTTGCACCTCGTTCGTGGATGCAAACGGGAAAATATATACAGATTGGATACCCGCGATAAGGTTGGAAAACTAAAATAGAGAAGTAAAGGGAAAAAATCTCCCCTTTTTTGGATTATTCATACTCTTTACCTCTCTTTACCTCCTCAGTAAGCCAGAAGACTTTCTCCCGGTATTTAACCTTCTTTATTTTCCCGCTTTCCTCCAGCATCGTTAAGCTGTCGCGAGCACCTCTTTCCTCTACCTCAAATTTCTTTAACGTTTCTATAACCTGCTCCTCCCTCATTGGATGCCGCTTTATTATTGCTATTATTGCATCTTCGGGGTTTGTGAATCCATCAGTGGAAAATTCTCCCGTCTCCTCTGCGGTAATATCCACTACATTAGCATCACCGAGAATCGCATGTGCTAATGCGATGCTCTCTTTATCAGGAGGCACAGCCCACGGTGCCGCTGGCGGTCTTATCGGGACATTTATATACGTTCGGTTGGGCTCTAAGGGGCTAAGCCTGCTTTTTATCGCTTCTAATTCCTCTTCTGAGTCATTGAGCCCCTTTACCAGCATGACTTCTACCCATATCTCTCCGTTATATTCTTGCCTGAACTTTTCCATGCCCTTGACAACCGCTTCAAAATCAATCCCATGATGCGGTCTGTTTATCTTTCTGAATGTTTCAGCAGTGCCTGCGTCAAGCGATGGCATAACAACGTCTGCTTGCGAAAGGTCGTTTCTTACATCTTCTCTGTAAAGAAGCGAACCGTTTGTATCAACGGCTATGGGTATATCGGCTATTTCTTTGGTCTTGCGGATTAGCCAGCCAATGCTTTTACATAAAGTCGGTTCCCCTTCGCCTACGAAGGTCACAAAATCTATTTCACCACGGCTGCTTTCTACTTCTATTACCCTTTTGATCTCGTTCAGCAACTCTTCTGGAGGGAAGAAGTCTTTACGCTGATTTGTCATGTGCGTTGTCCTACCAAGCTGGCAGTACACACAGGAATAGTTACAGGTTTTGAATGGAATTGTGTTAACGCCTAAAGAGCGACCAAGACGCCGTGATGGAACCGGTCCATAGACCATTCTCATTTTATACTATCCCACACATCTCTTATCGCATTCGATACCACCCCTTCCGAGAATTCAACCACTGGCTTGCCCGCAACCATTGCCTCGGTGACCACCGCATCGTAAGGGATGTTTCCAACAACTTCCACTCCTCGCTGCCGGCAAAACTCGGTAATCCTCGCGCTGTTCTCTTCATTAATATCGTATTTGTTAATGCAGACGGCTGAAGCAACCCCGAAATGTCTGGTCACATCCATGATTCGTTCGAGGTCATGCAGTCCGGACATCGTGGGCTCGGTAACGATAAGTGCGAGGTCCACGCCAGTCAATGATGCAATTACCGGGCAGCCGATGCCCGGCGATCCGTCAATCAGTATGAGTTCACAACTTTCTTTTTCTGCAACCTGCTGTGCATTGTTCCTAACAACCGTGACCAGTTTCCCGGATGCCTCTTCCGCGATATTAAGCTGCGCATGCACCATTGGGCCATAGTTAGTCTTTGATATAAAGGCATACCCCGAGACCCGTTCTTTCAGCGTAACTGCTTCCTGCGGACACGTAAACACACAAGCGCCACAGCCCTCACAACGTGCGGGATTGACTGCATAACCAGATTCTTCGGTCAAAGCGATAGCGTTGAATCTACATGTTTCTTCGCACGTTCCGCACTCGGTACATAGCGTTTTGTCTATAACAGCAACTTTCACGCCTTTAAACTCCTGCTTTGTTACTATTTCCGGATGCACCAGTAGATGGAGGTCTGGTGCGTCCACATCGCAGTCTGCGATGACTTTGTTCTCTGCGAGGGCTGCGAACGAGCCTACAAGGGTTGTCTTCCCTGTGCCTCCTTTTCCACTAATAACCGTTAGTTGTCTCATTGCTCCTTCTCCTCAATCCTCTTCATTATCCCTGCAAATTGCTCCTTCCACTCCGGCATCGCCTTCACAAAGGGCACGCCCTCGGAATAGTACCGTGCAATCCGCGTGTCATGCGGAATCTCAAGCAAAATCGGAATCCGTTCCTTCTCGCAGTACTCATACACCTTTCGATCCCCAATCCCTGCTCTATTTATAACCATGCCAAACGGTATCTTAAGCACTCTGAGCACCTCAACCGCAAGTCTCAAATCGTAGAGCCCAAACGGTGTGGGCTCAGTCACAAGAATGCAGTAATCGCTGCCTTGCACGGCTGCAATCACCGGGCATGCCGTTCCCGGCGAGACATCAATAATCACTGTCTTTTCCGGATCAAGGTCCGCTTTTACCTGGTCGATCAGCGGTGTTGCCATTATCTCCCCGATATTCAACACCCCGTACACGAGGTCAATGTTGCCGTCACCGCTTTTTCCTGTTTTTATAACGCCGATCTCCCTCGGTTCCTCGCTGATCGCATCCTGCGGGCATACCAGGGAGCATAACCCACAGCCGTGGCAAAGTTCCGGAAACACCATAACTTCTTTTTGGAGCACAACAACAAGAGCGTTGTATTCACACGCCGCAGCACACTTACCACAGTAATCACACAAATCGTAATTGACCTTTGGCACCAGCGTACACGCCGGCTTTATCTCCTCGATCACAGGATTAAGAAAAAGGTGTGCATTTGGCTCTTCGACATCGCAATCCATTAATTGTACGTTCGAAAGTGACAGAGCAAGATTAACCGCTACGGTTGTCTTTCCCGTACCGCCTTTGCCGCTTGCTACCGCAATAATCATACGTTCACCGTTTTGTTGCATTGCGCGCTCCATTAATGTCGGTGCATTTTACACGCATTGGCATCACTAGCTTCGTTGAGTCTTCCTGCCTGAAAAGCGCTTATTACTTCGCTCACCGTACCACTTGCGCCTACATACACCTCTATCCCCAACTGTTCAAACATGCTGATTGCACGAGGGCCTAATCCGGAACAGAGCATTATCTCTGCACCCGCACCTGCTACGAGATCCGGTGTATTACCTACACCACCAAAATGTTCACCTGTGTTCTGCACAATTTCCACCTTGTTACTCACCATATCCACAACAGTAAACGTTGGCGCTCTTCCAAAATGCTCGCTCACAACATCATCTAATCCCCCACTGCCCAATGTGGGAATGCATAGTTTCATACGTTCACATCCTCTCCTTTTTATTCCTCTTTTTAGTTTTATTTACACAATTATATCTCTTCGATACTTCTTTCCAACTCTTCAACTTTGTACCTTACGACATTTAATTGTGTCTTTATCCTCTCCAGTACTTGATCTCTGTGCAAAATCGGATATGGATAAGGGGCTATTTGGATGGCACCTTTTGGACAAGCCCGTACACAAGCAGTGCAACATATACACCTGCTAAAATCCACTACTGCTTTTTTATTCACAATTCCAATTGCACCTGTCCAGCAAACCCCTGTGCATTTTCCACACCCTACACAAATGTTTTCGTTAACAAAAGCCTTCCAGGCTAATAATGGTGTGGATTGTTGCATAGCACACTAAAAAAGAATAAGGAGAAAGAAAGGGCTAAATGTTCTCACTTTTCCACACAGTTCGCATTTACCCATTTTCTTCTCCTCCTACTTCTAATTGCCCCTTTCCACTCTTTACTTTCTCAGTTCTTCCAATCTCTTCTTTAGCTGCTCTAACTGGTCCCCAAGCATCTGCGCCTGCGATTCGAGCATAGAAATCTCCTGCTCTTTCGGCATTGCTGGCATGCCCATTGGTGCAACCGGCGCAACTGCTGGTGCTTGCTGCTGTATCCAGGAAGCAAACTGCGGCATCTGTCCCGTTTGACTGAGATATTGTGCACCTGGCGGCATTCCTGTTGGACTTCTACCTACCCAGCCAGGAGAGTATCCAAACCTCATCCAGCCCGGCACACCCGTCATATAATACATGTTTCTCCTTCTATTTCCACCCATTTTTTTCTTATCGCCTCCTAAACAAACTTTTTAGCAAAAAGTCTGATCAAAACTGCCTCAGGGCCTTGTCATTTTAGACCCGCATTTTGAGCATGTCTGCTGATTGCATGGCACACCAGCTTGGTGTGGCATTGTATATCCACAATTTGGGCATCTGCATTCTCCACCGATACCCAATCCGCTGCCACCCATTCTTCCTCGCCCTTGACCTCCTCCTCTACCCATACCACTCATTTTATCTTATCCACCCCCCGTATGAATACGGATAGCCATAATATGGCATCGGGTACGCCCCTGAAGCTGGAGCTATTGGTCCATATATTCCTGTCCACCACCCTCGGGGGAGCCACGGGAAATTACGGCAGAATGGATAAGGGTTGCCCCTTCCCATACCTCTTCCGGGTCCAAAGCCTGACCAAAAACCTCTTCCAAATCCTATTCCTCTTCCTCTCGGCATTTCTTATCACCTCTTTTTATCTTCATCTTTCTCTTTCACCTTCGCCCTATGGATTTCGATTTTTTTCTTCCTTATATGAATATATATTCATATGAGTATATAAATATAGACTATCGTGAAACCAAAGAATCTCCACCACGCCCCTGTCCCCCTCTTTTCCCGCCACGACACACCTTCGGAAGAGGCACAAGCGTTTCATCTTTAGTGGCGGTCCAACAATTCAAAATTGGGCGAAAAAGAAGGACAGATAATGCTCTAAAATTATCCTTATAGCTTTCCCATCAACAAAAGCTTCTGCTAGTCTTTAATGTGCTTTGCTCACTATTCGATGGCATGTAGGTTGCGAAACGCCTAATTTATTCGCTGCTTCTTCCTGACTCAGTTGCTGATAATCTTTCAGCCTTATGCTCTCCTGTCCTTCCACTTTCAATATCAATCTTTCATACACCTCGGGATTAGGCGTTCTCGCTCCCCGCCGTGGCTCGAAGAGGCGTAAATTTGGCTGGACGTCTACGCACCTGCACCGTTCCCGCCCTGGCACATATGAATATGTATTCACATTGCACGTTAAATTTTTAGACGTTTATCCCTTTCAGTATAATATCTCCTTCGTTAACTCCAATATCATTAGCAATAACCCAGCACTTTGCCATTAGCAAGAAAAATATAGGCTGTTTCTCATCAGAAAGCCCCTCATAATTGCCCTGACCCTTACTGATCACAAAATTCGAGTTCTTATATACCTCTTTGAATTCAGCATTGCATGTTTCAAGAACTGTTCCCGGTGCACTTGTCCCTGACGATATTATAGGTGCAACTTTATCAATTCCCGCTTGTAAGGCATCTTCATACGTTACGTCATTTATAACGGGTGTCTCCCGAACCACATATATTACGGGCTTTTTCATTGTCTCTATTAAAATTCTATCGAAGACCGATTCACCCGCATTGTCGCCGATATACAGAATATCATCGGTTTTATCTAACAGATCCTTAAATTTGTCGTAATCGAATATAGCGAAATCATTTTTGAGTACTTTAGCTATTTCCTCTTCGATATTGAAGTTTCTATTCACGCCAAAGTCTATCACGTTACCCGCAATTGCGATTCGTATCGCGGTAAGGAGCTTGTCATTCGACTTTTCTACTTTTTTCTTCAAAGCGGGATATAATGCCAATGCTTCCTCGGTGCTCGCCCTTTTTAGTTCTTTGTACGGATCAAATACGCCCGTAATTGCCCTTACTTGCTCGTATATTCGCATTCCCGTTTCCGGTGGGCTGCTTTCAAGTGGTATATCTCTTAGCATAAGCCCTATTTCATCCAGGAGCTCTTTTAGTTTTGTTTCATCACCCGTTGCTATCCGCCCTGCACGGAGTGCTTGACTAAAGAAACAGGGGATACAGTCTAGATATGTTCTCATTTTTTTGTTTTTAAATATAGCGATGGTAGTGCGTATAATATCCCCGGTATATGCGACATTCGCCAAAGACGAAGATGCGGAAGGTCGAAGAGCGTAGCGACTATTGAGCTATCTGTCTCAGGAAAAGCGCTTGTTTCATTTATTACCTGATCCAACGTTAAGCTCACCTGTTCCGTCTACCGATTGACCCGCGGCTCAAACCTGTTTGCCTGTAACCATGACAATCAACTTATCATTCGCCATTAATCGGCACCAGAGTCAATATTCTCACGATTGCTTACCGAACTCCCTGTCCAGGATTTCCATCACCTGATCCTTGCTTTGTATGCTGCTTGTGGCCGCTACGACTTCACCATTCTTGAAATAGACCGTGAATGGCAATCCCCGGAACAATCCACATTCAGGCAAATTTCTGATAAAGTCTGCCGCGGGGATGTCAAAATCCTGGTCGCGGAATGTGATATGCGGATATGTCGGTTCCAATTCTACCATAACACTAAAGACGGGGACGCACATCGGTCCCATTCTGCCACAGCAAACCATGACATTTTCATTGTTTTCCAGGACTTCCTTAACCTCTTGTTCCGTTTCCAGATGTTTGAGATTTGTGTTCAGCATCTTACTTCCTCCTTTGAATATATATATTGTTCAACATCCATAGCAGCCATGTATCCCTGTCCTGCAGCCACAACCGCTTGTTTGTAAACCGGATCACAATTATCCGTCTCAACCAGCTCTTTGAAGGCTTCCGTTTTGAAACGTGCCCCGAACTGTTCTGTCTGTTTCCGGAACCTGTCCATAAGTTCCATGTCTGAGACCGGTTCGGGAAAACCTGGATAGTTCTCCATCTCAGGGGGGACTATCAACTGGCCGCCCGATACGAACCATCCTAACACCCGCGGGTTAAGCCCTGAGCGTGCCGTATCTATAGCGGCCGTCAAGCCAGCAGGACCCGACCCTGCAATGACTACGTTTTCCATATCTACATTTTCCATAATATCCTCCTTTTTTAAAATCTTTGTTAATTAAAAAGACAATTTATTTGTCACTTAAAAATATCCCATATTCCATACTTTACCGTTATTAAAGATGTCAACTTATGAATTGCCTTCCGCTACGAGCCCTATATGGCATTATGCGGGATTACATTCGCCTGAGTTTACACCTGGCAGGTCTCATATGTGGTTTGGAGTTAAGGTGCCAAACACACTTAGAAGCCGTTCTTGGGGGTGCACAGAAACCGCTAATCCGGGATAATAGCGGTTCTCTTTTTGGGTTTTAATTTGGCTATTTTACACTAGCTGCCGCTGTATATATGGAGCGTTACGGCTGCTTTTCTATTTCAAATCTATTTTATCACGCCCATGTTACTTCCCGTATTACGGACAATATCTTCTCCGCTTCTACTTATCAAATCATATAGTATATTTGTTAACGGTTTATGCGAAGGCAAAGAAGGAAGAAATCAAGGTTAAAGAGATTAAAGCCGCTCTGAGAGAATTGGATATGGACTTGTAAAAAAGAAATCAAGAAAGCATAAAATTTGATAATCGGACGCAGATGGAAATCACAAACTTCTAATTGATTTTGGTCGCTCTGCTCTGTGACGGTAAAATGTCGTACGAGAACGGAATAAAAGTTTGGGTTGGACTATCCAAAAAGTCAATTGGTGTTTATACTAAAGAATTCAGGAAACTATCCCTTTATATGTTAAGAACGGCATTGAATACCTGTATGCAACCGCAAAGCTTAAGTTATAAGGAGTTCTGCACAAATTTCAAGAAAGGATTGAGAAACGGTAACTGGAGACACCAGAGATTCTTAGATAAAGCACTCTTTAGAGCAGCGATGTGGTATGCAAAAACGGTGGAAGCATAGTTAAGGGAGTGCGTGTGGCGAAGCTTTTGGCGCTTGTTGGACGGTTAAAGGAGACGAGAGGTACGAGGATATTTCGTGGATTTGTTAAAGCGAGTGAGATGCTGAACAGAAGTGAAGAGAATGGTGTGTTTGTATGGGCGCCGAGGTTAAAGGATTGGTTGAAAGACCCTGATTATGTATTCTGGCGGGGGATGGGGCGGTGAGAAGTAAGAATAAAGTGCTTAGAAGTATCGCCCTAATGAAATAGCGAAGGGCGTTGCGTTGTATGGAACTGAAATATGTGCAGGGGAAGATAGCAATTGAGAACAAGATCATTACTACTCTGGATAAATTCGTCTTGAATTTTACGAAATTACTTGAGGAGTATGTAGATTACGTGATTGTAAGCGGATATGTGGTAATCCTTTTTGGTAGGGCACGAGGCACTGAGGATATTGACACGATAATAAGATATATAGATAGCGCTACGTTCGCTTCTTTTTACCAGAAACTCAGTAGAGAGGGTTATTATTTTTTAAATCCAGAAGACGTAAATGGTTTATATGAAATGCTTGAAGAGGGATTACGGGTGAGAATAGCGAAGGAGGATACGATAATACCAAATATTGAACTGAAGTTTGTAAAGGATGATTTTGATAACTACGCCATTGATAACCGGTTGGAAGTTGTTCTGGGAGAAAAGCATTTGTTTATTTCTCCAATCGAACTTCAGATACCTTACAAGTTATATCTAGGTGGTGATAAGGATATTGAGGATGCAATGTATCTCTGACATTTTTAGAGGAAAGATAGAAGTAAATCGGCTGATGGACTTTATGAACGCACTAAACGTCAGAGGAGAAGAGTATGGAATTGAAGTTTGATAAGGGGCAAAATCAGAAGGAACGACTGGATTTTATTCATTATTATGCAAAGTGGGTTAAGAGCGTGCCAAACGAAGTATGGAGCAGGCAACAAGCTGAATTAATTGATAGTTTTATGGTTAATGCCAACTATTTTAAGATGACACCAGTGAAATATCTGGAGATGGTAACCCGAAGGAGAATTAAGTGAAAGTGAAAAGTGCGATTGTGTGGTACGCAAAAATTTATTTGGGTTCAAATCATGGAAAAGTTTAGAATAATAATCCCCGGCGGGGCAGGTTTTGTAGGCAGAAATCTGGTACGGGTACTCCATTCCGAAAATTATGATATGAGCGAAGTGACGGTTCTGGATAACGACAAAAGCAATTTGGCATTTGCGAAGCGCTATGGTGTGCAGACACAATGCGTGGCTTTAGCAGAAAAAGGGGAGTGGTATGACGAATTAAACGACAAAGAAATAGTTATTAATCCGGCAGCACAAATCTCTTAGGATATGTTATCAAAAATTGAGCGGTAAAGTTTACAGCGGACCGGGTGGAATCTTTAACTGCGGGTGAGGTTTTCCAGATTATACGTGGTGGGATGAGTTTGGCATTGAAGTGACCCGCTTTTAGGAAAGAGTTAAGAAGATGCTGGAGTGCGATTAAACGGAAATCGCAACATTTATATGGGTATAGTGAAATTAATAACGTAGGGGATGGTAGGAATGAAAGTATTCCTGATAGAGGGGAAAAGCAGATAGGTGGATGTAATAGCAGATATTCAAGGAGGGCTCAGATGGCAACTCAAATTAGAGAAGAAGGAAGGATTGAAACAGAAGGTGTGATGGTAAAAGTAAAAGTGCTCTCGCTTACGCATTACGTTGACGAAGCGTTAAAACAGGCGGAATATTACCGTGATGAGCATGGCGTAGTTATTGCAAAGGTACCGGCGGCATCAGGTTTTTTCGCACAAGGAGACTCTTTTGAGGATGCAAGGGGGAACTTAAGAGATGTTATCGAAGGAAATGTCCTTCTTGCACTTCAGCTTGGTTTTGAAATAGATATTTCAAGAGAGGAATGGTTAAGGCTTTAGCCATAGGATTTGGAATACAATTCCAAAAATATCCGTTGTGATCCCAGTAAAGAACGAAACAAAAAAAAATCGGTCTAGGGGTTATGATGATTATGGCACGGTGGGTGGAGCACGGCAAGTTCCGCGTGTCTGTGGACATGTTGTGGGCTTTACGGATGCTGGTTGCATCCAGGCGAAAAATTGGTTGGCGAATTTGGTCAATGACTTTGATAATGATGTTGGTGCGAAAGGTGGGATGATACGATGATCCTAATCCTTATTTTACTTTACTTCCTTTCGTTCTTGCTTATATGGCAGTTCGTAGGGTATCCATTGTTGATGGGTATTATTGCGCTGACATCAAAGCCGGGAAATAAAGAATATGCGTTTCAACCGTTTGTTGCTATCCTCGTGCCTACGTATAACGAGAAGAAAGTGATAGAATAACGGATACCAAATTTGGTCGGGTGGGACTATCCAAAAAATTGATTTGAGAATATAAACAATATCTTTTTTATATTCGAGAGAGTATAAATCAATTCATGAACATCTTACGTGTCGTAAGCGATCTCTATCCCGCCGTAGTCGGCGGTATCGGTATACATGCACATTCGCATCTGTTCTTTTCTACAAACATTGAATGCAAACTTTTATTAGTTTAGAAACTTTTGGGACTAACAAACATGTTGGAGATAGTGGTTCATGAGATAAGGGGCTACTGCCCGGTGTATAAGGTCGGGGATAGCATATTGATAGACGACCCGGAAATTGTTTTGGAGAAGACAGATGCGTTATGTACGCATGCACTCTCGACATTGCTTCATTACGCTTTGATACTGGAGCATGACTGGAGCCCGGTAAAACTTGGGTTGACCACGCCTGAAGAGCCGGAACATGCGTATATGCAGTGCGTTGATCCCGGTAAGCCTTATTACCGAAGGGGGAACGGTAATATTTAAATGCACGAGAATCAAAGAGGAGATTGAGTAATATGGAAACACAAAAGATATTGGTAACAGGAGGCGGTGGTTTTATAGGCACGCATTTAGTGAATGAACTGAGACAGCGTGGGCACGAAGTGCTTG
>DAOUUS010000207.1 GCA_030668065.1 Candidatus Methanophagales archaeon | reverse complement strand
CTTCCGTTTTTAGTTTTAATACCATTCTTCTCCACCCATCAAATTAAATAATCCATCTTGATATTTAAATAACATTTATTATTTATTATAAAAGGCAAAATCATCTTTTGTATCAAAAGCTGCTAAAGTTATAGGTTCATAGTTCTTCGTTCTCCGGTAAACCTCAGCCATCTCCGGCGTCTGGAATATATTCCCGTGTGGGGGATGATTCAACACGAATTCGCCCCACTGCTTCGTATCAGGCGAATCCGTTATTTCAATCATGTTTCTCCCATTGAAATTGTTTCATTTTCATCTACAATAGCAACCCATTTTCTAAGATATTTATTTTGTAATTCCGGCATATGCTCCTCAGCCCACTTCGCATCTTCCCAAAAATCTTGCGGTAGCGTCTCCATTTCTAATCACCAACTTTTTCTTTCGATTTTGAATTGCTGGACAGCCACTTAAAACATAATATTTCTTTGGTAAAGCTAAGAATTTCTTTTTTAAAGAAAGGTTTTTCGTCTTCTCTCTCGAGTTCTGTGATTTGTAATTTTGACATTCTCATAAATCTTCCCATTCATTAAGAGAGATCTTTTTCCCTGAGATGTGTTCAACTTCTTTAAGTAGCATTTTAAGCTGTGGCATGGAATATTCATGTGCTTTTACGGTCGGTATTCCTTTGTTTAAGTTGATACTCTCTATTACAGGTAATGAATCACCATGTCTTACCTTCACAATTAACCACCCTTCTAACACAGATTTCAACTCGTTTTGACACTCATAAAGAGTATTTCCAAAAGCAATAACACCCGGACATGTAATAATCCTGCCACAATAGGTATCATCCTCTAATTTCTCATATCCCGCCTTGCACATCGCTTTATTTATATATTCTATAAGCATTCGACAACATCTCCAATATTTTTTGTCTGTTCCGAGTTGTAAACATAAGCGTCTCAAGCAGCTTCGTCTTCCCGTTCAAGTTCTGTGATTTGCAATTTAACCGACCTGAATCCCAAACTTGTCACACAGTTCCACGACCAAAGGACGTTTCTCAAGCGTAATCAGTACCTTCACCACATTCTTCAAGTCCCACTTCTTTAGCGCCAACTCCGCCTTGTCATTGAATCGCTCTATGTCCTCCTCTTCAGCATACGATTTTATCTCAAATATCAGGCATTCCGTATTAGTCACACATAAATCAATCTCATAGCTTCTTCCTTTCGGACCTATCATCCCCTCGTCATCCTGTATCTTATTTCTCATCCTGATATTTTCCGGCTTCACGTCCTTGCCCAGAGCAATCCTCAAAGTTCCTGCAACCGCATCCTCAAGGTTCCGCCCCGCTCGTCTCTGGAATCCCCCCACTACTATGCCGACCCAATCCTTCAAATCTTTAAAGCCCGTGTCAACCTTATCAAACCTATGATATACTTCTTCAAATCTGCGCTCCATATCCTCACGCATCTCTTCAAACTTTTTATCAACAGTTTCAAATCTGTGATTCGTATCTTCACGAAATGCTCTTAACTCCTGTAGTTGCCTTTCAAATCGTTCATCACTCTTATCCATATACACGTAAAACTCGCTCTTTCTTACAAATTCAGCGGATAAAATATCATATATTTCCGTTCGTAGCGCCGGATGCTCTTTCAAAAGTGCTGGTAAACTCTTCACTACTTCTTCTGCTGTTATCATGATTCTTTATACCACTTTTTAGCTTCCAAACCCCCAGCACCAAGCCAGAACACATAATCCGGGTCTTTCAACCACGCCTTAAACGAAGGCGCCCATGCAAACACGCATTCTCCTTTAATCAACAACGCAGCCGCTTTTTCGTAGCCACGTTTAAAAATCCGTGCGCCTTTTGTCGCCTTCAATTTCGCCACAAGCACCGACAGCTTACTCACAACCAGCTCGTTTATTATCGTACCTTGCCTCCGGGAATACCAAAGCGAAGCCTGGAACAAAGCTTTCTCTAATCTACGTAGTTTGCGCCAGTTACCGTTCCTCAAGCCTTTCCGGAAATTCGTGTGCAGGTCCGTGTATGTAAGCTGCATACTTTTCATTTCGTTTTTGTGACATATAAGCTTTATCTGCTACTGCATTTTTTATGCCAAGTGCTTTCATATTACCTTATATCCCGTAAAATCATATTAGGGGTAAGTCGTTTAATATCTCTTAAGCGGTCAAAGTGTGCGTCATATGAAATGATTATTTCAATTCCGTGCTCTTTCAGGCATTGATAAGTCAAAGCATCGTCAAAATCAAGACCGTGCACTGCCATATATCCAGTTGCATAAATCTTACTCTCTAATGACATATAAACTATGGCTAGACCATCATACCCATTTAAACTACGAAGGAACATTGCAATATCCTTTCCACTCTTACCATAATTTTCCATGACGATAACGATTGCATCAACAAGAAAATCACTGATAACACCGTATAGCTCCCCATTTCTAAACTTAGTAAGGACTACTTTGGACTCCAGACCCTTTTCTTGACCGAGTTCAACTTCCAGGAAAATATTTGCGTCAATCAGATAACTCATGTTCGAGCTTTTTTGCACGTATTTTCCCTGCTTCGTGCTGAAGTTCCACTCCTTCTTTCTTTACTTCCGAAAGCATACCCCATATAGCTTCAACAGGGTCCTCTGGGACCTCTGCGGTCATTTTCGCCTTTCGCACCTTATAGGTCCACTCTTCCAAAGCATTTTTCGCAGCCATACCGATAGATTCCTCTTTATATCCATAGGTACGCTTAGCGGATTCTTTAAACCTTTTTTCTAATTCATCCGAGATATATATCTTCAAACTACCCATAATGGTTTATTAGATTGAGCCATATAAATAAATTTGCTGGCACTTGTTTTTCTGTTACCATTTTTATGCTATCCCCTTTCTTATCAACGGTCCCACCGTTGTCGCCAACCTGAGCGGCAGTTTTCTCCAAACTTTTGCAAACTTTTGGCGCTTTGGATTCGACTGATTCGTATCCTGCATTTTTTTAGCGGTATGCAAATAATACTGATAACAAAGCTGTTCAGGCACAGCACCCCACGGCTTTTTGAACTTAAATGTTCCAGAATTAGAAATGCCATGACAAAAATCAAAATATTCCTAGCCGTCTTCACAACCCGACTTTATAACTTCCCAGTATAACAAATTATTTGGATTAAATTGTTGATATGCTTTATCCGAAGCAGCCCAACCTGAAGTCACGAGGTCTTTAACTTGAGAATTCCCTGTGGCTTGCCACAGGGTTCTTCATTCAAAACGCTTCGCTGTTGATGATAAAACGTAGATGTCTTTGAGTTGTGAACATAAGAATCCCACGCTTTTTCCTCTTCTCAATTCAGTGATCTCCATAACTATTTCTTCGTCTTTCTATAACCCTATAACGATTTTAAACAACATCTTCTGGTCTTTTTACGGGTATAGCATCAACACCCTCAAAATCTCCTTCTCTATAAAATAATGTTGCTATCTCCGCTAAAACAAGAGTACTAGCAACTCCGATTACATTACCAGATTCTATTTGTTCTAAGAGAATAGCTGATGATTCCGTTCCACTTTCTTCTCT
>DAOUUS010000105.1 GCA_030668065.1 Candidatus Methanophagales archaeon | reverse complement strand
TCTATGCTCTCTTTCATCACTTTTCCGTTTAGTTCAACGAGTTTCACATATTCAAGCTTTTTCAGCAGTTTATTAACCGAGAGAGGAATCGCATTCTCCTTTAAAAGGATTGCCAATGTGCTCCTGAGCATCAGTGCAAGCACGCAGAGAAAAATCTCGCTTTCAATCCTGTGTTTCTTCCAATGGCGGAGGGGCTCTATTTCAATATCGGACTTTAGTGTCCTGTAAACGCTTTCTATATCGTAGTGCTTTGTATATGCATCCCTCATGTCCACATTAGAGTTATCTGGTACATTTGTTGCTAAAACAACGTATTCATACATCTCTTCTTCACGATTAAACTTTTCCCAGAGGATTTTGTATTCGAGCTTAGCTCCCCTTTCGGTCATCTCCACGTTATACTCCACAAACCGCTCTATGCCCCCGACAATAGCAAAAACTGCCTTCATTGTTGAGTTGTATCTCTTCTTCTTTGCTTCACATTCCTGTTTCAGCTTCTGTAACTTCTTTTCCGCCTTCTCTACTTTCTTCCTCATAGCCGAGTGGCCTTCTTCTGTCGTAGCGTAGCTTTTGTATGCGATGAAGCAAAAGCCAGCATAAATCTCGTCAAATTCTGGCTCTAACCGCTCCTTGATCTCACTCCACGATACTGCGCGACTTATCTCCCTCTTGGATCCAGTATATAGCGTTACTTCTTCAAAATTACCATTGACTATTCTTATAACCGCCTTAGACACTTTGGAATTGTGTTGAAGTCTCGTAACGATACGGATTTTGAGCTTTCTCAAATCTAACAGGCTTTCCGCAGTAATAAAGCCATTATCCACGATTGTTGTAAAAGTCCGTTTCACCGATTTCAGATCCGAGAGTATCTCATGAAAAACCTTGTATGCCTTAACGTTCCCTTTAGCAATCCGGAGGTGAACAGGAATGTTCTCTCCTTCGGTAACGGCGAGAAAAATAGTTAGCTGGAAGGGCTCAATACATAGGTAAGTAAAAAGGCTCAAATACATAGGTAAGTGTTATTTGTTGATTTTGCTCAATACATCGTACAGTGTCATAAGGTTTTATAGATGTCCTGTCTAAGATCGTTGACCTCTTCAGTTAGCGGGTATTCAATTTCTTTTATCAATACAGCAGTATCCTGATCTTTAGCTCGGTAATAGACGCATATCTTTTGTTTTTTCAAGTAAATAGTAGCCCAAACGTATTCGTCAATGAACTCTTTGCCCACTTCAAAAGCTTCATTCAGGATAGTGATTTCTCCTTCAATATCCACCTTCCTGATGAAGTGTATCTTACCCTCCGTAAGTGGTAGTTTCTCAAGAGGTATTTCTATCGAATTGTTCATAAATAAAGAAAATGATAAGATACCGTCCAGACTTAGACCGTCCAAATGCTGCGTAGACATTTTCATCATGTTTGTGCCCTCTTTCAACAAAACGAAAACGAGGATGGTTGGCAAATACCTCACGCACTTCATTTTGTTGGACATTATGTTTCTACACGTTCTTTCTAACGATTTCATTGTACCAAACAAAACCTATTATTTTCAATGTATATTCCTATTTATAGGAAGTCCATAAAAAGTTTCCGAAGTTTCTCTCGATCACTGCATCCATTTCTCGTTCCTTCTTTGATGCACCACTATTCCGTTTACCTCTATTAGTTTTATACATAAAAAGCGCCTTTCCATGGTTGATCATTAACGTTGCGGGATTGGCATTCACCAAAACGACCTCATAGCCTTCCTCTTTTGGCATTTACCTCGCTTTATTCCACTTCACCTACATGAAGCTCTTTCTCAGTGTCTCCGCGGAATGAGGGCTCAAATATCCTGGTGGAATATCGAGCATGGTAAATGCACCCTTGCGCCCCTCATTACTCAGTCGAAATGCTGCTCTTGCGCACGCAACCAAAACATTGGCTGTAAACTCAGGGTTACTCTCCAATTGACATCGGTATTCGAGTATTTGCTTATTGCCCTCCCCGGTCACGCCAGAAGTAAGTACAAAACCGCCGTGAGGCAGTTTAGAATGATTTTCCTGCATATCCTCTTTGCTGATGAACAATACTTCCGTATCATATTCATCATAATAATGTGGCATGCCAGCTATATCCTTTCTTATTCGCTCTATATCGGCCCCTTCTTCTGCAACAACATAAACCAGACGTTTATGCTGCTCTCTTGTAGTGAACTCTGGAGTTTCTCCGGTTCTTACACGTTGTACTGCTTGCTCTATCGGAATAGTGTACGCACGAGCATCCAGGACGCCATCAACTTTCCTTGCCGCGTCGGAATGCCCCTGGCTAACACCTTCGCCCCAAAGCGTGTACTGCTTGCTTTGTGGCAGAAATGCATCGCCTAAGACCCTCATTAGAGAGAAAATCCCCGGATCCCAACCTGCAGAAATTACATGGACATGTCCCCTCTCTTTTGCAATTGAATCCATTCTCTGAAAATAACTCGGGATTTCCGCATGCATATCAAAACTGTCAACCGTATTGAATCTCTCGGCAGACTTTGGACCCTGAACAGGGATGTCTTCCTTTGAGCCACCGCAGAGAATCGCCACATCTATTTGAATATCTTCTGGTTTTTCATCGATATGAAATACAGGTACATCTTTTAGCTCTTTTCTTACTTGTTCAGGTCTTCTGGTTAATACAGCTACTAACTCTGTATCGGCATTTAGTTTTAGTGCCTCTTCGACCCCTCTACCCACGTTTCCATAGCCCACCAACGCAATATTTATCTTTGCCATGATCCTATCTCTCCGTTTAGAACATTCTAACACAGGAATAGGGACTTGAACTCATAGAGTCAGCCCTTTCCCCTTCAGATAGTCCTTTATCTCGCCTACCGTATACGTCCCGTAATGGAAGATACTCGCTGCCAGGCATGCGTCCGCAGCACCATTAACAAAACCCGCGTATATGTGCTCCATATTCCCGACACCACCGGACGCAATTACTGGAATGTCCACCGCTTCAGCAATTGCTTTTGTAATTGGGATGTCATATCCGTCTGTCGTACCATCTCTATCCTTGGAAGTCAGTAATATCTCCGCAGCACCGAGCGCCTGCACCTCTTTTGCCCACTTTATCGCATCAATTCCGGTGTACTCGCGCCCACCGTAAATTACGACGTCATACCAGGCGCTCGTTCCATCTTCTAATTGCACCTGCGTTTTGTCTTTAGCATCCTCTAACTTCCGTTTGCAGTCAATTGCAACTACGATACGATTTCCAAACTTATCTGCTGCTGCTTTTATTAGCTCGGGGTTCTTAACCGCTGCGGTATTCGCACCTACCTTATCCGCGCCAGCATCAAATACCTTTTCAAAATCCGCTATGCTCTTTATCCCGCCACCCACGCATAAAGGAATGGATACTTGCTCGGCTATTTGCTCTACCATAGAGATCATTGTATCCCTTCTATCCACGGACGCTGAAATATCGAGAAAAACGAGCTCATCTGCACCCTGTGCATCGTATCGCTTTGCTAATTCAACCGGGTCGCCGGCATATTTGAGATTCTCAAATTCTATGCCTTTTACTACAACTGCCTTACCCTGCTCATCGAATGTTGTATCAAGGCAGGGGATTATTCGTTTTGCCATTTCTGTTCTCCTATTTTGATCTATAATTTTATTTGTATAATATATCATTGGTAAAGCTTTCTTATTGTGATTTCACGAAAATACTTTCGCCAAGGATAGTGGTTTCTTGACATAATCCAGAGACATTTAATAAATATACGAAATTGACGGATGAGAGTATTAGAATCTTCTATCGGGTTTATAATAAACGGGGTTATGGTTTTCGGGAAAAGGTTTATGAGTATGCAATGATGATAGAACTTAATTTTTGCACTAACCCTGAAGCTAAACGTAAGGCATTTGATAATTTGAAATAGTTTTCTGCGTAAATCTGCGTAAAGCGTTAGAACTTGTACTTTATATACAAAAAAATAAAAAAAAGAAACTCAGTGGACTGCGTTTACACGAAATCCAACTGAGCGTATACTTGCTTATCCTTGAAATACTTCAACGACATCGCACCCGATGGGCAATACGAGGCGCAACTTCCACAGCCTATACAGCCATCACCCGTCTTCGCTACCCTTTTCACACCGCTTATTACCGTAGCCACACCGAAAGTAACCACTGGCACTGGCTCGTCTGTCAGCTCTAAGGCATCAACCGGGCACATATCCACACACACACCGCACCCTGCACATATCAGCTCGTCCACTACAGAAGTAATCGCAGGTGTCTCAAGGAAGTTCTTCGCAAGCAACACATTTGCCCGTGACGCTGCCGCTGTGCTCATCGCAATGCACTCGTCTATCATTGCCGGATAAACCGCTGAACCACAGATGAACACACCCTCGTTTATCGTATCCACTGGCGTTAAGACCATCTTCGGACGTTCCTGTGCCTCCATAAAGAATCCTTTTCTAAGTGGTATGTTGAACATCGTGCTCAGTCGCTCGTTCTCGTCCGCAGGCACCATTGGCGTGCTTAGCACTACCTGATCTGGTTTTATCTGCACGTCATCGTTAAAGATCGTGTCGAATACCGAGAGAATACCACTACTAAACTCTGGTGGCTTCTTACTGTCATATCTCAGGAATAACACTCCTTTCTCTCGCGCCTCTTTGTATATCGCTTCCCACTTACCGTAGGTCCTAGTCTCCTGATACAACACGAATACGTTTGCGTCCTGGTTCTTCTCTTTCACTTTTAACGCGCTGCTTACCACTTCGACACTGGTAGATTTTGCATTAATAACGCCTTCTGTCGGCCCCATGTCCTGAACAAACGCGATAGTCCCTGCACCATATTTACCGGCCTTCCTGAATTCGGTCAGCGTTACCACCTTGTTGTCCTTACCATATCCAAGGTATCCTTCAGGCACAAACTCCTTCGCACCGGTTGCGATTACACAAGCACCGAATTCGATCTCGTCATCCACACCGTCACCGACTATTCGCGCCTTAAACGAACCCGGTCTGCCACGGACATCCTCTTCCTTCGCGTTTGTATATACCTTTATCCGTTCGTTACCCTTTACTTTATCCACAAGTCCTTTTAAGACGTCAGAAGCTTTTTCGCCAGTCTGTAACTCCGTGAATTCTTTCAAACCGCCGCCAAGCTCTGGTGCTTTTTCTACCAGACATACTTCGTAACCGGCATCCGCAATTCCCTGTGCTGCGGTCATTCCAGATACTCCACCACCAATAACCAGTGCTTTTGGTATCACAGGATACCGTTCAACCAGAATCTCATCAAGATACTTCGCGCGTTCTACTGCCATCCTTAGCAGACCCGCCGCCACGTCTGTCGCTTTTGGCTTATCATGCACCCACGCACACTGTTCCCGTAAGTTCACGAACTCGAGTAGATACGGGTTCAAGCCAGCATTGGCACAGGCGTTTCTGACAACATCCTCATACTCTCGCGGTGAACAGCCCGCAAATACGATCCTGTTCAAACCCTGATCCACGATTCCACATTCTATCGCGGCCATCGCATCTTGCATCGTGTTCGTCTCACTATTCACCAGCTCAACGCCTTTAAATCCTTGCACTCGCTCCGCAACCGCGGCTATATCTACTGTCTGCGCTATTTCGCCTTCACAGCCACAGATAATAACGCCTATCTTTGGCGGCACATCGCCCACTTCTATGTATTTCCTATCTTCCTGTCCCGGAATTGGCTCAGTTCGCTGTGAAAGAACCGCAGCTTTTAATGCCGCGCCACTCGCTAAACCCACGCTTTCACGCACTTTCATCGGCGCCGTTGCCGTTCCACAAGCAAAAACTCCCGGTACACTCGTCTCCAACGGACTCGTGATACTGGTATCAATATATCCGTATTTATCGAT
>DAOUUS010000148.1 GCA_030668065.1 Candidatus Methanophagales archaeon | reverse complement strand
TAGTGATAAGTGCCAATAACACCATATTCTTTAGTTCTTTCTCCTCTTCGTGAAACTGGGTATCCAGAAGATACAACACGGGTATTAGTATCCCGAGTTTGAGCAGGTACATTCCCACTGCGGAGCCCGTGTACTTCACGATCAGGTTTTCTATCACATGTTTCCCGGTGTAGTCCAATAGGTCAATACCGATGTAAGTGGAAGTGGCGTCGAGTAGATGCGCTGCTAAAACTGAGATGTTCAACTGATCTGTTAGAAAATGCACGCCGAATTTCGCGGCTATCAGGTATATCACACCCACTATTACGGCTGAGATGCTCGAGACTGCAAGAATAACCCCGGGCGAAATTAGCTCTTCCGTCCACAACAGGATAGCTAAGTTTGCAAAGAACCAGATCAAACCGACAGCACCAAAAATCAGGTTATAATTTGTTTTGCTCGTCTTGATAGATATTACAAGTACAAAAACGCAGCAGACGAATACAAGAAAATAGATCAGCGGGGTAATCAGCAGGTAGCTTAACGGTGCCAGTATTAATTCAGCATCTTCTATCACGCGCATAGTTGCGCCTACAAGGATGTAAGGCACGACCGCAGCGATAAACTTCTTGTCTATCTCTATCTCAAGTTTTTTCAGTATTTTCAGTAGTGCGAGAAGGACTAACGCAAATAATAAAGCCCAGGATATTGTGTTTACCCAGTTGTAACCGGTGTCGTAGATTATGGGATGGATATAATATGTATCGAGAAATTGTCTTAGCGCTTCGGTCATAATTAGAACTATCTTGTAAGTTAGATTTGAAATGGTAGAAATGCTGGGCTTCGCACAGGAACAACAACAGCACTACCGCTATTACCCGCCCAGCTATTTGTTTACCGCAACAGTCCATTCACGGACATTCTCATCTCGCTTTCCTGTATTTCGGATGATATTTCTTTATTATGTGCTCATCTATCCGCTTTAGTTCGCCTTCGGGCAGTGTTGCCAATAGGTCCCAGCCAAGGTTCAACGTCTCTTCTATACTCCTATCATCGTTACTACTCTGTGTAACGAACTCCTTCTCAAACTTATCTGCGAACTCTAAGTATTTCCGGTCACGGTCTGTCAGCGCCTCCTCTCCCACAACCGCAACTAAATCACGCATGTCTCTGCCTTCCGCATAACCCGAATAAAGCTGGCTGGATACGCCTGCATGATCTTCCCGTGTTCTTTCCGGACCTATCCCTTCATCCATCAACCGGGAGAGCGAGGGCAATACATCTACTGGAGGATACATACCCCTTCTGTGCAGGTCTCGTGAGAGCACAAACTGCCCCTCTGTGATATACCCCGTTAAGTCCGGTATTGGATGCGTTATGTCATCATCAGGCATACTTAAGATCGGTATTTGCGTAATCGTACCGTTACGCCCATGTATTCTACCCGCACGCTCGTACAACGTAGACAAATCTGTGTACATGTATCCCGGATAGCCCCTCCTCCCGGGAACTTCTTCACGTGCAGCCGATATTTCCCGTAACGCCTCACAGTAGTTAGTCATATCCGTAAGAATAACGAGGATGTGCATATCACATTCATAAGCGAGGTATTCAGCCGTTGTCAATGCCATTCGCGGTGTTATTATACGCTCGATTGCGGGATCATCCGCGAGATTGAGAAATGCAACTATTCGCTCGATAGCTCCCGTGCGTTCAAAATCGCGCATGAAAAAAGAAGACTCCTCGTGTGTTATACCCATCGCCGCAAACACTACGGAGAACGATTCTCCAGAGGCCAACACCTTCGCCTGCCTCGCTATTTGCGCGGCAAGAGCATTATGTGGCATCCCGGCACCGGAGAATATCGGCAACTTCTGCCCTCTCACAAGCGTGTTCATCCCATCAATAGTGGAAATCCCCGTCTGGATAAACTCACGTGGATAATCCCTTGCCGTAGGATTTATCGCAGCACCGATAATCGGTAGCCGGTCTTCCGGAATCACCTCTGGGCCACCATCTATTGGCCTGCCCAAACCGTCAAAGAAACGGCCGACCATATCCTTTGAGACGCTTATTTTCATTATGTCACCAGTAAATCGCACCCTCGTCTTTGACGTATCTATTCCTGATGTGCCCTCAAATACTTGAACCACCGCAATCCCTACGCGCGATTCTAACACCTGTCCTGTCTTCTCTTCTCCACTCGGCGTAACTATCTTCACTACTTCGCCATACGAAACTCCTTCTACTCCTTCTACCACAATCAAAGGACCTGCTGCTTCCTTTATCGTGGTGTATTCACGTGCAGAAACATCTACCGCCATTTCTTTTCACCTCTTATTTTTAGTTGCATCACGGAGCTTCTTCCGCGTTCTTTAGTAAAACTTCAAATTCATCTTTCATAGCCCTCTGTATCTCCTCGTATTTATCTTTGAATCCTTCATTTGGCACGTATTTCATCCTTGCCATGGCATCTTTGATTTGCATCCGCTCCAGTTTATCTATGCCTATACCGCGCTCTATCGCTTCCCTTGCACCGTCATACCATTGAATGATAGCTTTTGCCATCAGATATTGCTTTTCCAGCGAGCAGAACGAATCTATTTCGTGATATGCGTTCTGTTGCAAAAAATCCTCTCGTATCATACGTGCCACTTCCAGCGTGCCCCTTTCACGTGGTGGTAGTGCATCAGCACCCACGAGCTGCACTATCTCTTGCAGTTCCGCCTCCTTCTGCAATAGCCCCATCATCACCTCCCGCTGCACCATGAAATCAGGCGCGATAGAATTGGCAAACCAATCGCCGAGATACACGCTATAGAGTGAATAGCTACGTAACCAGCTTATAGCCGGGAAATGCCGTCTATCTGCTAATGACGAATCAAGCGCCCAGAAATCACCTACCACACGCAACGTATTCTGTGTCACGGGCTCGGAGAAATCACCACCCGGTGGCGATACTGCACCAACTATTGTGACCGAGCCTATTCTCTCTTCGGACTCAGGGCATAGCGCCTTTACTCTACCCGCTCGCTCGTAGAAATCTGATAATCTTGACGCTAAATACGCGGGATAGCCTTCCTCACCCGGCATCTCTTCCAGCCGGCCCGATATTTCTCGCAGTGCCTCTGCCCAGCGTGACGTGGAATCCGCCTGTATCGCCACGTCATAGCCCATGTCACGATAATACTCTGCGATCGTGACCCCAGTATAAATAGATGCTTCGCGTGCCGCAACAGGCATGTTAGAGGTGTTCGCAATGAGTGTTGACCGTTCCATCAACGTTTCACCACTGTATGGATCAATAAGCTTAGGAAAATCCTCTAAAACCTCTGTCATCTCATTTCCCCGCTCGCCACAACCTATGTACACGATGACCCTAGCATCAGCCCATCTTGCTAACTGGTGCTGCATGACCGTCTTGCCCGTTCCGAACCCACCGGGGATGGCACCTGTGCCACCTTTTGCTATTGGGAAGAACGTATCGTTAATACGTTGACCTGTCAACAATGGCACCTCAGGGTCTAATTTTTCCTTGTATGGTCTTCCCTTTCTCACAGGCCATTTCTGCATCATCTGCAATTCTACATCACCAACATCTGTCTGCACCCGAGCTATGCACTCATCAACGGTGAATTTTCCTTCTTTTAACTCCAAAAGCTTACCGCGTATCGCAGGAGGGACAAGAATCTTATGCTCTATCACCTTCGTTTCCTGAACAACGCCCAGAATTTCACCGCCTACTACTTCGCTTCCTTCAGTCGCAGTCGGCGTGAATTGCCATTTCTTTGCTCGATCTAGCGACTCTACGTATACGCCTCGTTCGATATAATCCCCGACCTTAGCCTTTATGCTTTCCAGAGGTCGTTGTACACCATCATAAAAATTCTTTAAAATCCCAGGACCAAGTTCAACGGATAAAGGTGCTTTTGTTCTTATTACAGGTTCACCGGGCTTTAAGCCCGTGGTCTCCTCATATACCTGAACATAAGCAAGGTCGCCGTCCAATCTTATCGTTTCGCCCAGTAATCCCTCTTCCCCTACTTTTATCACTTCGTACATCTCACAACCACGCATATTATTTGCAACAACTAACGGCCCTGCTATTTTTTCTATTGCGCCCTCTTCTTCCATATTTTCTCCTCCTTTTCTTATCTTAGTTCTTATCTCTTAAACTAAAAAGTTGTTTCTTTTCGTAGCGAAACATAAGTGATGGCAAGCGAAATCATCAGGTACGGAAATTGGTTATCTCGGTAAACAAGGCGGATAATGAGTGAATCGTGACTTATTTATGAACGCGTGATCTTCTGGTTCGCTAAACGAACAAACGCAAAATTTTAGTATTTAACTCGTTTATATGCTCAACCGCTTCACCACCAATATCTAACGGAGATTTAGCATCCATATCTGCTTTTATCAAGACCTTGTCATAAGGTATGACTCCCAATAGAGGAATATCCATCTCTTTTAGCTTCAGTTCTACTTTTGCTGTCATCTCGGAATCCGTAGCTTTATTAATCACGCCTGCTATATTCTTTATGCCTATATCAGCACCAAGCTTCTTTATTCTGCCAACCGTCTCTATCGCCCTCATGCCCGGTTCTACCACCGCCAGCATCAGGTCAACGCCTTTTGCCGTACCCCGCCCTAAATGCTCTATCCCGGCTTCCATGTCCATTATTACCACATTGCCTTTGAATATTACATGTCGTAGCAAAGAGCCTAGAAAAGCACTCTCGGGGCATACGCAGCCGCTTCC
>DAOUUS010000047.1 GCA_030668065.1 Candidatus Methanophagales archaeon | reverse complement strand
ATTTGGGAGCTAAGAAAAAAGTGGAAAAGAATGACCGGTTGTACACGTATTGATGAATGGATTGCATACCGTGCTCCAACAGGAATTTACATGTTCAATTTGATTGGTAGCGATCCACCATTAAAAAAACTTGGTTTTTCTGCGGATCCGGCTGAAATGCTATCTTCGGTTTCCTATGAATCGTATAGGCGATGTATGGGGGAATATGAGGAAAAAAAAGGGGATGATCGAATTAGAAGAAGGGCCAATCACGATGTAGAAACAGTGTTGGAAGAGGTTGAAAGAATGAATAGGGAGGTTTCTGAAGGGAGTGAACTGTGAAACTATGGCTACCACCGCGGGAACACCTCAGGGAGGAATTATCTCCCCGATACTGGCGAATATGACATTGGATGGGATGGACTTGGTTATCGCATCCAAATATCACGTCGGTAAGACTGGCAAAATCGATAAGACTCGATACAATCCCCATAAGGTGAATTTCGTGAGATATGCGGACGATTTTATCGCTACCGCAGACTCAGAAGAGACTGCAAAGGAGATTGCGGAGTTGATCAAAGAATTCCTGAAGGAGTGCGGTCTGGAATTGTCGGAGGAAAAGATTCATATCACGCATATAGATGACGGCTTTGACTTTTTGGGCGGGAACTTCCGTAAATACAGAGGAAAGCTTCTGATAAAGCCATCCAAGAACTCGATTGGGAATATCATCCGTAAAATCGGTGATGTGATCAAACGCGCAAAGGCATGGAGACAGGAAGACCTCATCAACGTATTGAACCCCATCATTACTGGCTGGTCGAATTATCATCGATCGGTTGTAGCTAAATAGATATTCAGCAAATTAGATTATATTTTGTGGAATATGCTCTGGAGGTGGGCTAAGTGGAGACATCCTGATATAAAATCCAGGACGTGGGTTGCTAATAGATATTGGCATTCCAAAGGAACTCGGAACTGGGTGTTCTCTACCGGAAAGAATAGATTGAAACTATTCTCGGACACGAAGATTGTCCGGTGTGCTGGCTTGAAATTGGACTAGAATCCCTATATTGACTAAGACTACTTTAACTTTCGGAACTGCTGCCCGATACTGAAAAGGTTATGAGGTGCTTGAGCGGTATGAGGTGAAAGTCTCACGTACCGTTCTGAGATGATGAGGGGCGGGCAACCGCCTCCTTCTTAATCGGCGGCTACGATAATTATCAAAATGGGTGAACTATTTACTGGGGGGTTCCCTAATCTGTGGTTAGCGAAACAAACATAATTCCATAAAAACTATATGTTTCCGTGTAGAATATCTGTGTAACCGATTATAAAAGGACGAAACAATGAAAAGGGTTGAAGTAAGATTACGGGATGCAGAAGACGCCGAATTGAAACTATTAAGTGAACGTATGGGACTTTCGCTAAATTTAGAAGAGATGCAACGGCTAAAACGCTATTTCATAGCAAAAGGTCGGGAACCGACTGATGTAGAGGTCCAGTGCATAGCGCAATCGTGGTCGGAACATTGTGGCTATAAAAGCTCGAAGAATATCTTGAAAGAGTTTATCTTTGGCATAACCGCGCCACAAAATATGTTAGTGATAAAAGAAGATGCGGGAGTCGTGGAATTCGACAATGAACACGCTTATGTCCTGGCGTTCGAAAGCCACAACCATCCTTCCGCGGTAGAACCTTATGGTGGTGCGGCAACCGGGATAGGCGGCATTGTCCGGGACGTAATATGTATGGGCGCACAGCCAGTCGCATTAATTGACCCCCTGTTCTTTGGTCCGCTGGATTATCCGGATGCAAAAGTACTGGAAGGCGTACAACATCCAAGATTCTTGTTTGACGGTGTCGTATCCGGTATAAGCGATTACGGGAACCGTATAGGCATACCAACGTGTGCCGGTATGGTCTATTTCCATGACGGGTACGTGGGCAATTGCGTGGTGAACGTGGGCTGCGTGGGAATAATGCGGAAATCAGACTTGAGTAGAAGCCGTGCGAAGCCCGGTGAGGTGCTTGTTCTAGTCGGCGGAAAAACCGGGCGGGATGGTATACACGGCGTTACTTTTGCGTCTGTCGAGTTAACAGGCGAAGAGGAGTCCCGAAGTGCCGTTCAGGTTGGTGACCCGATAACGAAGGAACCGCTAATGCACGCTATACTCGAATGTAACGACAAAGGTCTAATAAGCGGCATGAAAGACCTCGGTGGCGGCGGTTTATCGTGTGCTGTGAATGAGATGTGTCATGCCGGGGGATGTGGTGCGGAAATACAATTGGAGAGCGTGAAATTAAAAGAACCGGGTCTTAACGCCTGGGAGATCTGGATTTCGGAATCGCAGGAACGGTTTCTAATGGCAGTGCAGCCGGAAAAAGAGGCGGCATTGCTTGAAATATTCGACAAATGGGACGTAGATGCCGTGGCCATAGGAAAAACTGTTAAGAATAGTTCGATCAAAAACGGTACGCAAGCTTCGCAGGTAAGGATTTATTTCAGGGATGAGCAGATATTCGAGCTGGATACCGAGTTCCTCGTGGCCTGTTCTATGTATGAACGTCCGAAGACGGTACTAAAGACAGAGCAGACCGAGGAGCTTTCAGTAGCAGAGCCGGTGGACTACAACGAAACAGTGAAAAAACTGCTCGCAGCGTTAAATATCAGCTCACGCGAAGCTGTTATAAGACAATACGACTATGAAGTACGAGCTTCTACGGTATTAAAGCCACTGCAAGGGTTAAAAGGTAAAGAAACGCATGGCGATGCCACGGTGATAAAGCCTGTGGAAGAATCATATAAAGGACTTGCGATTACCGCGGATGTAAACCCTTCGTATTGCAATATCAATCCGTTTTGGGGTGCGGCAAGTGCGGTGGACGAAGTCTGCCGTAATTTGACGGCTGTGGGTGCCGTGGCTCATTCGTTTGCTGATTGCTTGAATTTCGGTAATCCTGAGAAGCCCGACCGGATGGGTGAGTTCTATGAAAGCTGTCGCGGGCTTGGGTACATGGCTTCTGCGTTGGGGATACCGTTTGTGAGTGGTAATGTGAGCTTTTATAACGAATCCGCAGCTATGGGTGAAGCAATTCCGCCTACTCCTACTATTCTGGGTATCGGGCTGTGCGAAGACGTAAGGGAATGCGTTAGTGTGGACGTGAAAGAAGCCGGGAATTTGTTGTATGTGATAGGCGATACGAAGAAGGAACTGGGTGGTAGCGAATATTTCAGGTTGAGCGGTCTGGACGGTGTTGTTGTACCCGAAACGAAACCGGACGTGTTGAAGAAGCGAATGGGTGCTTTACTGGGTAGTATGCAAGAGGGTCTGATAGCGAGCTGCCATGACGTTTCGGAAGGTGGGCTTGCAGTTGCCGTCTGCGAGATGTTGATAGGTGGTGACCTCGGTGCTACTATAGATATTGCGGGTGTAAATACGAAGCTAAGAAGTGACTACAAGTTGTTTTCGGAATCTAACACGAGGTGGGTGGTGGAGGTGTGGCAAGAGGAAGCATCAAAATTTGAGGCGGTGATGGCGGGACAGCCGGTAATTAAAATAGGTGAGATTGTGGCTGCGAAGAGGGTTGACGTTTATGATGGTAACAGGGCGTTGGTGGATCTTTCGTTGGGTGCATTAAGGGGTGCGTGGCGTGGGACTATTCTATAACGTCTTTTTAGGTGGATCTTTAGATAAAGTACAAGTTCTAACTATTTAGGACGCAGATTTACGCAGATTTACGCAGAAAATCAAATGCCTTACGTTTAACTTCCGGTTTATGTCATCATTGCAATCTTAATCATATCCATCCGTGACTCTAACCATTTTTAGTGTTATGTTTTAGTACGGAAAAAGGTTGAAGTCACAGATCAACTATTTATGGTTGACGAAGCAACATAGTATTAGATGAAAATGGATTATTCACCCACAAAAGAAGGCATATTGAAGCGGATTCTTGGATCTGGGTACCAGATACATCCGGATGCTTTAAAAATTCTTGAGTCGCTGGGCGAGGAAAAAGCCATTTCGGTTTTGGGCACTTTTCCTGATAAGTTCCCCGAACTGATTGTCATTGAGGTTAAACACGTTGAAGGGTTTCTGGAAAAAGCACAGGTAAAAAAAAGTGACGGAAACAAATGAATCAAACCGTAGCGGGAAAATAACGCAGATTTACGATGGTAGTGGTCTTATTCAGCGGTGTCCTAAGTGCGACAGATGGATAATAGACAACTTTTGTATAGTACACAGCGATGTAGAAGGAATCTGGGATTTGAGAATCAAAGCGCGATTTGACAATGGAAAAGTGCGATGCACATTGATCTTCAAGAAGGATGCAACAGAGAAAAGTGTGGGTATCACACTGGAAGAGGCGAATAAGCTGGGTGAAGCGGCAACGCTAGAGCGAATAAAAGAAGCTTTGGTCGGTAAAAAAATCGAAGTCGTGGGCGTAAAGTTGAGTGGTGGGAATTTCCTTGTAAAGGATATTAGAAAGGTATAACATGGGAGATACCAAGAAGATTCAGGCGAGCTTTAAAAAGCTTCAGGGAATAATAAAAAGCGCTAAGGATATTTCCGAGGAAGATTTGAGGGTTGCATTTGTTAAAAGCGGCATCCTTGAAGAGTTTGGTTATGCGGGCGAGTTAAAAGACATACGATTTGAAACTGCTATAAAAGGTAAAAGAAGCGACCTACTTGCATTTGACGATTACAAAAACGTTGCTTTTGTGGTGGAATTCAAGAAGGAGTTAGATTTAGAACATGATTCCGTGCAACTCTGGGAACGGTACGTAAAACCGTTAAAAGCGAGGTATGGGGTGCTTACTGATGGCCAGGAACTTTTGATCTATGAACGGGTGAACTCTAACAGTGAGCTAAAGATAAGATTAAACCTTGGCGAGGTTACCTTATCCCAGTGCGAAGAGGTATCAGCCTGGCTAAAAAAGCCTAAAATAGAACGAACTAGGATTAACGAAGTGCTCAGCTATTTCGAGCGGTTTGATGACCCAAAGGAAAGGGTAAATCTATCTACGGAGATTTCACAGCAGTATTTCTTTGACAGTTTTGAATTAAAGGGTGATTCCATATTTGTGAACTTGGTTCAAAAGACGATTGGTCTCTTTGATTTTGAATTGGAACGGTCTATGTTCCTTAAAAGTGCATACAACTTCTGGAAGATTTCGTATGCGAAGAAGCCGGATAAAGTGCCTGAAAACTGGCGGCGGATAATGGATCATATCGGGCTTGAAGTGACCGAAGAGAATCTGTTCAAGTTTATGTTCTGCTTGGAAAGCGCCTATTCTTTGTTCACTCGGTTGATTCTGGCGAAAGCATGTGAGGATTACAAATTGCCATACATTGAGTTTTCAAAGTTCATTAAGACGGAAATTGAGAGAACTTCTTACAGGGGCGATATTACGCTTTTGGCATGGGCAGTAACCACGAAGAATCTAATCGAGAGCATGAAGCAGAAGCTTGTGAAATCTGTCTTCGAGGGCGATATATTCTACTGGTGGGAAGACAGTTATAGGGAATTGAAACCCGGTGCCGCTCTTTACAGTCCCAGATTCGAAAAGCAGAAAGCTCGCTTTGGCGAAGCCCTTGCTGAGATTATCTTAACGCTATACAAGTTCGATTTTTCTGAGATTGTTGGTGACCCGCTCGGGACACTCTACCAGCACTATTTTGATAAGGAGACCAGAAAAGCACTTGGGGAATTTTATACGCCACAGGAGGTGGTTGAATACATACTCGATGCTGTTGGCTATGAAGGGCAAGGTGTTATTGGCAAACGTTTGTTAGACCCTGCATGTGGCTCAGGTACGTTTTTGGTCGAAGCGTTAAGGCGATACCTGAAAGCGTCAGAAGAAATCGCGGAGGAAAAGGGCTGGCCGGCGATTTTAAAAGAGCTCTGTGACGATTTCTGCATCGCGGGTTTCGACATTCACCCATTTGCTACCTTCATGGCGCAGATGCAGTTCATGCTCGTCTTGATTCCTGCATACAAGAAAGCGATGGTGGAAGACCCACAGTTTGTCTTGAACCGCTTGCCGATTTTCAGAACGGATTCTTTGGTTGATGAAACGAAGGGAGAAGCGATGAAAGTGACCCTCAAGACTTTTGAGGAGGGTATTCGGTATATTTTAATTGATACGAGCTTGCCTGTTGAAGGCGGGAACCTGAAGATAAAAATGCCGTATTATAAAGACGTGTTCGCAAGAACTGATTTGTTAAGCGTTCAGGAATATTTTGCAGCACTTCAAGCGGTTTTTGACACTGTAAAAGAGTCGGCATGGCAGGAGAAATATGTAGTTGATAAAGAGAAGCTGGAACAGAATTTCAAGCTGTACCTTGAAGATAAGGATTGGAACAAATTGGTATCTTTCTTTATGCCTTATGCAGAGCACTTCTTGCTGAAGTTCGAGGAACTCAAAGAGACTTTCGGTGACGGTAAGCTGATAAAATCAGTCGAGGACTTGATGCTTGCTGCGATTCTGAAAAACTACGTGAAATATGATTTCGTGGTTGGTAATCCACCGTATGTAAGGGTGCAAATGCTAGATAAAAAGCAAAAAGAAGGGTATAAAAAGCTTTATGAAAGTGCTTTGGGCAAATTTGATATTTACACGCTATTTATTGAAAGAGGTATTAGTTGGCTGACAGATGGCGGGAAAATCGGATATATTGTATCAAATCAATTTATGGTTACGAATTATGGCGAAAAAATACGAAGAATAATTGTGGACAAAACAAAAATAAATCAATTAGTAGATTTTGGTGATTCTGGAGTATTTGCAGACGTAACAAATTATCCTGCGATATTAGTTTCAGAAGCAATTAGGGACAGTAGAAACATAAAGAACCATAACATCAAGGTTGCCAAAGCATACTGGCCTAAAGAAAACTTACTCCGTGAAATAGAATCTAGACTTACTGAGCACTTGTTTTACACAAAACAATTTGAGATTTTTGAGTATCCTCAGTTAGAACTGAAGGATAAAACTTGGGACCTACTGGCACCTCAGGAAAAAAGTGTTTTTGATAAAATAGAAAGAAGTGGAGTGAAACTAAAAGAAATTACAGAGAGAATATTCCAAGGAATAAATACCGGGCATGATGAAGTATTTTTTGTTTTGACTTTAGGAACTGATAGCGAAAAACAAATTAAAATTCGGCATATTAAGAAGGAAGAAGCGTATAACCTTGAAAAAAGTTTGTTGAAACCACTTCTTAAAGGTAAAGAAGTTCGAAGATATAGAATTGACTGGGGAGGACTATACGTCGTTTATCCACACAAAAAAGATAAAATAGGGGATAGAAGCGAAGCAATAGCAATACCAGAGGAAGAAATGAAAAGAGAATATCCCAATGCGTACAATTATTTTAAACTTTTTGAATACGAACTAATGCAAAGAAAATATTTGATGGACAGTATTGAAAAAGGAAAAAGAGATGCATGGTACGAGATTTGGAATCCAAGGCTGCCTGAGCGTTTCGAAAAACTAAAGATTTTAACTCCGAACATGTCGAATAGGAATAATTTCACATTGGATGAGTTCGGTTATTATTTTACACGACCCGTTTATGGAATACTCCTCAGAGATCAATATGATAATAAGAAAACTTATCTTTATGTTTTAGGGATTTTAAATTCAAATGTTTTGGGATTCTATTTCATGCATATTGCTACAATTAAAGCGGGTAAATATTTCGAGTATCGTGCTCAGTACCTCGAACGCCTCCCAATCTGCCTCCCCAAAACCAAATCCGAGCAAGACATTGCAGACGAAATAACGAAGAAGGTCGAGCAAATCTTAGAAAACGTAAAGATTGAACAGCAAATAGAGAAGTTCCCGGACGAATACATTCAAGAATACCGGAGCGAAGGCAACGAGTTCGACTCCATAAGCATTACTTTCAAATCCAATCACAAGGCACTTGAGCCCGTAATAGAAGAAGACACCAGCGGTATAGGCTACAACATCGTTTTGGGCAAAAAAGAAAAGCCCGTTTTTGTTGATTCCGTAGCAAAAGCAGATTACGTTGTTACCACGCTAAAAGGAACGAGAGCAAAGAAAGACGAGAAGACGCAGATACTCATTCCAAAGAGTGATGCAATTGTAGAAGAGATTCTGAAAAAATTGGAAAGCGATAAAGCACAGATAAAATCGCCTTCTGTTGCAGAACTCGAGGACGAGATAAATGGGCTTGTTTACACGTTGTACGGGTTAAACGAAAAGGATATAGGGGTTATTGAGGGTTTCTTTGGGCGGTTTTAGCATTTGGTATCTGCTCGGTCAAGCCATAAAAATTTAGTGCGCTCCAGTAAGCAACAGAATAAGGATTTACCAGCAAAGAACCAATAATGAATTCATTTAACGTATATTTTCCTTTCTCCGCACCCAGCGGGATGATCATATACTTTCCTTTTTCTATGCGTTCAATCCATCCCTTCTTCTCCAGTCGTGAAAGAATTACCCATAACACCTCTTTTTGGATATTTGTCGTACTTAAGGGGCTGTAAAAAATTAACATGGACAATATAGTGCATGTTTTGGAAGGATGGTATAGTACCATTCACCATGAAAATCGCTCCTAATAATGTTAATCTGTTCCATTATCTCATCAGAAATCTTGATTCCTTTAGGATATGAATTTTTGTCTAGTTGTCATTTAACCAGTAGGCCTTTATTGGTAGTTGTTGCAGATATAAGGTTCACAATAACTTCATGACTTATAAGGGGTTTACCTCTCCAATTTTGGGTAAAAGAGAATAACCTATGCTCAATCTTGTTCCACTTGCTTGTCCCCGGAGGGAAATGAGAGATTGCTATTTCCAGTCCTGTTTCATCCGCAAATTTTTGCAATTCTATTTTCCATAGTCTGACCCGGTATCCATTACTTCCACCGCTATCAGCAGTAATTAAAAGTTTTTCCGAATCGGGATATACTTTTTGGCCCATAGAATTCCACCATTGTCTTATACTTTCAACGGCAAACGCTGATGTGTCGTGGTCTATACCAACATTCACCCACCCTTCATTGCGCGTCTGATCGTAGACCCCGTAGGGATTTACT
>DAOUUS010000243.1 GCA_030668065.1 Candidatus Methanophagales archaeon | reverse complement strand
CCCAACTCCACGTACATATTCGTCTTTCTTACTCTTTCCCCTTCATACATAGGGTTCAGGTCAAAAGGTAAACCCTCTTCCGCATTTACTTCGCCCATTTTCTCTTCCTTATCTGTCTGTGGATATTTCTTAAAGAACGGCTATTTAAAAGTGTATATAAATAGTTCGGAAAGACATTGGCAATACCGTCAATTGTCAACAATCATGCACATATTACTTTAACAATGTCAATATCAAAGCCTTCTGCGCATGTAATCTGTTCTCCGCCTGCTCAAATATCACCGCTTTGTTGCTATTTATTACTTCTTCTGTCATTTCCTCGCCTACGTGCACGGGCATGCAGTGCATTACTATCACATCCTCTTTTGCATCTCGTATCAGGTCCTCGTTTATTTGATATTTTTTAAAAGCGTTCTTTCTACTTTTCGTCTCGTCCTCGTCACCCATTGATACCCATACATCGGTGCTTAAAACGTCAGCATCCGTAGCGGCTTCTTTAGCATCTTCTGTTATGTTTACTTCACAGCCCAGCTCTGCCGCTCTTTTTACTATCTTCGCGTCTGGTTCATAACCTCTCGGGCACGCTACGGAAATCGCCATACCGGTAATGGCACATCCTCCTATTAACGAGTTGCATACGTTATTCCCGTCTCCTATCCAGGCAACTTTTACTCCCGTCAAGCTATTCTTATAGCTCTTTATCGTCATAAGGTCCGCCAGCGTTTGACATGGGTGCTCCAGGTCGCTTAAGCCGTTAATCACCGGGATTGAAGCATATCGCGCGAACTCCTGTATCGTGCTATGCTGGAATGCCCTTATCATGACTGCATCAACATAAGAGGAGAATACTTTTGCCGTCTCTCTAATCCGTTCACCTCGACCCAACTGTAGCTCGTTCCGGTTTAGACTTATCACATTCCCGCCCAGTTCGAGCATCGCTACTTCAAAGGAGACACGGGTGCGTGTAGAAGGTTTCTCGAATATCAAAGCTAATGACTTTCCTTCTAAAGCATTGCTCGTCCTTTTACCTTCCTTCCGCTCAGTTCTTAGTCCTTCTGCCGTATTCAATATCGCTTCTATCTCTACACGTGATAGGTCAAACACTGAGATGAGGTCCATATTAGAGTAAAAAGATTAGTTAAAGATAATGCTTTTATAAAATTGGGGTAGAGCAGATAGATGCAAGAATTAATAAAATATGGGAAGAAGATAGTTACCGCCGGGCTGGCACACTCGCATTTTGGTAACGTAAGCAAGCGAGTGGGAGACCAGATGCTAATCAGCACGACAGGTAGTATGCTTGATGAACTTGATGGCCAGATCGTCACGGTCCCGATAGATTCAGCATCTCCGGACGAGCTGGATGTAATTGCATCTACGGAGGTAAATGTACACCGAGCGATCTATAAGGCAACATCTGCGCTTGCTATTTTGCATGGGCATTCGAAGTATGCGGTCGTTGAGTCACTGCTGCACGAGAGTCAGATAGTGCCGGAAGATTCCGAAAGCATATATTTCTTGCATGAAATACCCGTGGTGACCGGCGGAATCGGTTCGGAAGAGTTGGCAAGGAATGCCGCCAGTGCGCTTCGTGACCACAAAGGGACAATCGTGCGGGGGCATGGCACATTTGCACGTGGCGCAACGGTGGATGAAGCTTTTGTAATCCTCAGCTCGATTGAACATGCGTGCATGGTTAAATATCTGCTGGATACGGCGCGGAAAAGTTGAATACTTCTGTTACTCTTGTGTCGAATAGTTTAAATATTCATATATCCTACTTTAGTGTTTAACATTGCATAAAGACATAGTTTATGTGATAGATAGACAAAGGAGGAATAAAGGAAAATGTTTGAGGCTAAAATAGATGCAAGCACGTTGAGGGCATGCGTGGAGACGATTACAGCAATAGTGGATGAAGGCAAGTTAAGAATAACGGAAGAAGGCTTTAAGCTAAGAGCGGTAGATCCTGCGAATGTGGCTATGATCTCATTTGTGTTGCAGCGAGACGCATTCGATGACTTTCGGTTCTCTGTTGAGTCCGAAGGTGATACAGAACTCGAAATAGGTATGGATTTCATGAAATTAATCGGCATCTTAGGAATCGGCGGCCGAGAAGACGTGGAGCTGAAATTGGACGAGAATGCACAGAAGCTATACACACGGATGGGCAGTCTTGACTACACACTCTCATTGCTTGACCCCTCTTCGCTGAGAAAGGAGCCAAAGGTGCCGGAACTTGAGTTTCCCGCGAAAGTAATCATAGAGACCGAAGAGTTCAGAAGGACAATACGGGCTGCGGAGAAGATAGGCGAAAACATAGTGCTCGGGGTGGACGGCGAAGAGTTCTATATGGAGGCGGAAGGCGAGATGGATAAGTTACGGTTAGGGCTGAGTAAAGAGCAATTAATAGATCTCACGCCGGAAACGGTATCTTCTTTATACTCGCTGGAATATATATCGTCAATGAGTAAGGGCATGAGCCACGCTGAAAATATAACGCTCAACCTGGGTAAGAATTACCCATTGCAAGTGGATTTTGCGCTTGCGGAAGGCAAAGTAAAAGTAAGCTATTTGCTGGCGCCGAGAATAGAATCGGAGTAAAAGCGAGTGCGAAAAGAGATTCTTTTCATCACCACGAACACGCACAAGGTAAAAGAGATAAGGGACTTGGTGGAGGCAGAGGCGAAGGACCTAACCATCGAGCATCTCGAATACGACTATCCCGAACGACAGTATGATGAGACCGAAGAAGTAGCGCGAGAAAGTGCGAATTACATAAGAGAAAGTAGGGCGATAAAAAGGCCTTTCTTCATAGAGGACTCAGGAATGTTTATTCATGCGTTAAAAGGTTT
>DAOUUS010000015.1 GCA_030668065.1 Candidatus Methanophagales archaeon | reverse complement strand
TTCACCTCGCCACCCTCTAAAATCTCCTTGAGTTTCCCTAATCGCTCTTCTATCTCTCGCTTATCATATTCTAATCCCTCTCTTTCGGTTTTCAGCTCCGCTTCCTTATTCGCCAGTTCTTCTTTCAGCCCGTTAATATTCTTCAACTCGTCTTCAACCGCTTTTCCCGCCGCTTCTTTTAATTCCGCTTTTTGTCTTTCCGCTGCTTCCTTCAGCTCCTGCTCTCTTGCATCCAGCGCCTTTTTCCGTTCTTCGATTTCGCTTATACTTTCAGACCATGCGCCTTCAAGCTTTTCGTATCTCTTCCAGGTTCCTATTTTATCAGCCTCAAATTCTTCGAGCTTAGAACCCAACGCATCCTTCCCCACATCTTTTGTCACAACTTCTCGCTCAAAGTTTCTCAGCGTCTCTTCTAACCGCTCTTTTTCCGTTTTTATCCAATCCCCTTCTTCTGATTTGCCTTCTAACACGGAAAGGCTTTGATTGATGTCTTCTATTATCTGCTTCCTCTCTTTCTTCGATACTTCCAGAATCGAACTTATGTCTGCCTCAACAGGGAAAAGCCCGTACTTCTCTATGTACTTTCGCGCAGTCTCTTCCATCTTCTTTAAGCGCTCGCCATAAACTCGTTTAAACGCATTTGCCAGATCCCCTGGGATGTCTCTTCGTCTCACTATCTCGTCCATAACGTTGTAACCGCTGCTAACGGCGTCAAATGCTATCTTCACCAGGCCCCGCTCTTTCCCTTTTACCCTTTTGAAGTAATCCACAAGCTCATCAACAGAAAGCCGCCCTATTACCGCAAGCTCTTCAAATCCGCGCATAAACATAATCTCATCGTCCTTAAACGAATGCTCAATTTGCTCGCCATTATCCAAAAAAGAAACCACCAGCTTCAACTTCGACATCGCTATATTCGCGTCCAAGTACTCATTTGTAGCACCTGCAACGTAATATTTCCCGTGATATTCTGCCTACACCCCCAAAATCTTGTCCCACCACTGCCGCCGCTGGTATTCCTGTATCCGCCTCAATTTCTCTAAATCCATCTCCGGGCTCGCTATCGTCTTCGGAAGTGCGTTCAACCTTTCCAAATCTTCAATCCCTATACCTTTTTTCATCGCCCTCTTACTCTCCTTACTATCATATTAAACTACACAGTATTTAAAACTTTCGACTTTTTTACTTTCGTCATTCTGGAGATCTGTATTCGTCACTATTTATAGTCCTCCAACTTCACACTGAAAAACGAAAAATCACTGATCAATTCCTCTTTTAACGATTTCGACGCTTCTTCTATGCCTTCTAACTGGATATTGGCTGTGGTTTCTCCTCTTTCTTCTTTTAAAGAGACTTTTACAGTAACACCTCCTTTCCCCCTCCTCGTGTATACTATATATTCTATCTCAGAGAAAATGTCACTGAGATACCGGTGTTCCCTGGGAACGGAGTTCTTCTTGCTAAATATAAAGCTGATAAGCTTATCCACGGACTTTATATCATCGTCAAATGCTACTTTTAAACTTTCTATTTTTTTCTCTGGTTCTACATTCTCTATATCTGCTTTGTATGTCTCTACTCTTCCAGCGCTTAGCTTGGAATATAACTCATCAAGGAACTTGCTAACCTCGCCCTCATCCAAACTTGCCTTTACTACTATCCCCTTCACTTCCAATACCTTACTTATTCCCTCGCTTACCTTTCCCCACTTATCTATAACATACCGTACCCGTTTCTTCTCCGTGTCGTCTGCACAATGCAGAATTATAATACGTGTTGTCATGTCATCCCTCTACCTTGACTTAATATGGTACCAATAGCAATAGTATTATTTACGGTAGTATTTAAAACTTTTGGTGTCATAAAAATTAGTGTGAATGTACATCCACCGGAAAAAAACGAAAGGCTTTATATATAGTGAGCAAATCCTTGTATTCGATGAATGTAGAAATGCTGTTGCTAGTTGCCCTCGCGGGTGTCACTGCGCTATCAACATTAGGTGTCTTGCTAACCAAGGATAACTTTTACGCGGCTATGTACATGACCTTGACGTTAGTCATGGTCGCAACCATATATGCCTTCTTTTCCATTGAGCCGGTATTCATTTTAATCGTGTTCGTCTTCATAGGCGCGATTGGCATTGTAACCGTAGCAATTGCCGCGACTTACCGGCATGGACCGGAACGCCAATTCTCTGTATTCTGGGCTATTCCCATAGTAGTAACCGCCGCTGTTCTGTGTTATTCAATATACACATATGTGCTGGATGTCCCGGTATATACGGCGCTTATGACTTTTACGACTCATTACTCTCTTAAGTTCAGTATCGAGAACTTTATAACGACTGAATATCTGTTACTCCTTTTATTCATGACTTCACTTGCGGTATTATTGATGTTATCGGTGGTAAACATTTATAGGAGTGAGAACTAAATGCCCGCGATAGATTTTATGACGGTATCCATATTATATATTACCGCTATTGTAATATTGCTCGTGGGCTACCTCACCGCGGTTTCAAGTAAAGATATAGTTCGACTTCTCATAGCGCTGGAACTCATGTTTGGTGCCGTGTTCATGTCGCTTATACCGCTTTTCTCTGTGCTTCCGGATCCTGCGTTTGGTGTTGCGCTACTAACCATCTTCGCGAGTGGCGGCGAACTTTTAGTTCTCACCGCTGCGATTGTAATACACGACAGGAGGAAGAAGAGCATCTTAACAAGTAGTGTCTCAATAGGGGGCGATAACGTATGAGCATGCTCGTATTATTGCTTTTACCGTTAATAGCTGCATTCATAGCGCCTCTTCTGAAGCCTAAGGCCGCTACGTATCTGTCTTCGATTACGTTTTTATTGCCCTTCTTCGCTATAATCGGTTGTATGTTCTATGGTTGTCCGGCGAAGATACACTTAATGACTTTCTCAGCACCAATAGGCGAATTTTACTTACAGCTTGATATGATTTCACATGCGTTTGGGCTTACCATCTGTATAGTATCCGCGATGATTGCCCTTTACGCTCTACCTTATATGACGCACCGGTTTGAGGAGATGGAGCTAAACGTGGAGCGCGAATTCCGGAAATATATATTCATATTTGACTTATACGCAGCCTCAATGCTATGGCTGGTTTACAGTGGTAACTTGGTACTTCTGTATGTCTTCCTGGAACTCATGCTGATTACGGCGTTCCTTCTTATTTACACTTACGGCTACGGAAACCGGAAGTGGGTGGGCCTCTTATACCTGCTCTGGTGCGCAGTCGCCGGTGTTCTAACCTTAGGCGGTATCGTTATACTTGCATTCGATAACAGTTCGCTTGCATTTGATGTATTAATGGCAAGTGGTACAGTCAGTATGATTGCATGGGCGTTTATCTTCTTCGGTATGATAATCGAACTGCCCGTACTGGGACCGCACATATGGCTGCCTTGGGCACATGCCGAGGCGCCTACACCGGTCAGTGCGTTGCTAAGCCCTTTAACCGTGGGTCTTGCAGGATACGTCCTGCTGAGGGTAGCGCTTATAGATTATTCTTTTATTGAAGAGTATCGAATCCCCATACTAATTTACGCGATTATTTCGAGCATTTATGGTGGCTTCTCGGTATTCAAACAGACCGATTTCAAACGTCTGCTTGCGTATTCGACAATGTCTCAGATGGGCTATATGCTGGTAGCGCTCTGTCTTGGTCCTTTTGGGCTCATCGGGTTGGTCATCCAGTATATGTCTCACGCATTCGGTAAGTCAATTTTGTTTTCGAGCGCGGGAGGTGTTATAGTAACCCATCACGGTCTTCGTGACATCACTAAGATGGGTGGATTGCACGATTCCATCCCGCAGATTTCAAATGCCGCGGTGCTCGGGTTCTTGAACCTTGGTGGGATGCTAACGATCGGCATGTTAGGCGAATTCTTTATTTTGAGAGGTGTTGTAGAGACATTTGGCATTAGTATGGCGAGCTTACCGATTCTTCTTGCCGTAATATTCATGTTTATTCTATCGGTCTGGTATGGGTTCTACACGATAAAGAAAGTATTCTATGGTAAACCGAAAGACACAAAGAGGTTAGAGATAAGTAGCTATTTGTATCTGCCATTGTACATAATCGGTATTATTTCTGTATTGCTATTGTTCCCACCGTTATCAACAGCGTTGATTGACGGACTTAACGCAATTTCTGGCTTAGGGTTAGGAGGTGTCATGCCATGAACGACTGGATTTTTTTCCTGCTACTCTTCTTGGCACCTGTTATTAGTAGTATTCCTATTGTCTTAGCATACAAGGACGATAAATGGACGGCGAAGCTGCCTTACCTTTCGGTATTCGGTATCTTCATCTCTGTATTGATGAGCCTTCATATCTTCTTCGCTATGAGTGGGCAATATTCTTACGACTGGATTCCTGACCTCGGCATAAACTTCGTGTTTATGTGCGATTATTTGAGCCGCTACATGGGTGTAGTAACAGCAGTTATTGCGTTCTTCATTGCTATTTACGGTCTGGGCTATATGAAAGGCGACTACCGACCGAGCTGGTACTGGTTCTGCTTTAACCTCTTCACAGCGTCAATGCTACTCGTTGTTTATAGCGACAACCTGTTCCTGTTATTCGTGGGCTGGGAAGGTCTGGGTGCGGCTTCGTGGGGCCTAATCGGGCATTGGTTCCGGGACGATGACAATATTGCATACGTGGGTAAAGCGGGACGAAAAGTGGGTCCACTGGAGATGAGCTGGGCGCCGAGTTTTGGCGGGTGGCGGGCTATATCCACCATAAGGTTGGGTGATGTACCTATGTTCCTTGCGATAGCTGCGATTTGGGTGTTGTCGCCGACTCTCAATATCTCTGAGATAGATTGGCACACGCTTTTTATCTCTCTCGGCGCTGCGGGGACAATAATTCTTATGCTCCTTTTCCTCATGGGGCTATTTACTAAGTCTGCGCAGGTTCCGTTTAGCGAGTGGCTTATGACTGCGATGACGGGTCCAACTACGGTTAGCGCGCTTTTGCACAGTGCGACCATGGTGGCAGCCGGTGCATTTGTATTCCTCAAACTTACCTGGTACATTGAACCATGGACGTTGCATGATGTGCCGGGCGTTGAGCCAATTTATCTGTTAGTTCTCTTTGTCGGGTTGATCTCAGGCTTATATGGCGCGCTTTGTGGTACCGGGATGCGAGAACGTAAGGTTCTGCTTGCGGCGTCCACGATGTCGAGCATCGGCTTGATGTTTGCCGTGGGTGCCACTTCGTACTGGATTGATGAAGAAATAGCAGGGATGAATTGGGCTTTGCTTGCGGCATTCTGGTATATGGCAATACACGCATTTGCAAAAGCGAGTTTATTCCTCGTAAGTGGTCATTTGATTCATGCCACACACAGCAGGTTCTTATGCGGTAATTTCGAGTTCGCGAAACGTATGAAACCCGCTTTTATTGTTACTATCCTTGCCTCGATATTCCTTGTGGGTATACCACCTTTCGGGGCTTACTGGGTAAAATCCATGATGGACGAACTAAAGCTACATCTATGGCATCATAATGACATGATCCTACCTATCGTGCTTTTAATAATTATCTCTTTAGTCTATGCTGCTGTTATTGCAAAGTTCCTCAGTTTGAACTTCATAAAAGGTGATAAACCAGAGCACGAGTATGTGGAAGGTGGCGGGTTGATGAAACTTGGATACTGCTTGATGGTGGCTGTGCTTTTTGTACTGAGCTACGCTATTTTCAAATTCGAGGAGACTCAACACTTTGTCCATGCAGGTAGTGAAAGCTTGTCTATTATAGTGGGTCTATCAATATTGGTAGTATTTGTCGCTGCAATATACAAACCACAGATAAAAGCTTTTTCATCGAATATCGGCATGTTCTTCAATGACCGAATGTATCTTCCATTCCTCAATGATTACATCGTGCCGAAAACAGGTTTCTTTATCGCTCATCTTGTCCAGGATTATGGTAACCGTGCGATAGACGCTTTTTTCAACACAAAAGTGATGCCGGGCTTCTTCAAAGCGATTTCAAGGGCTATCAGAGCCATACAGACTGGATTTCTTACAACCTACGTTAAAATCGCTATTGGTTTTGTGCTGTTAATCTTAATATTAGCATCAATAGGGGGGATGGGGTTATGACGGCAGATTTAACGATGATAATGGTGGCTTTGGTAGTATTAACGCTTAGTGCAGTGTTCTCTTTCAAGTTCCGTGCACTGGGGCTCATCGGTGCAATAATTGCACTTTTGATTGGGCTTACTACCTGTCCATTCCATTTTGGTATATTCATCTTTGTAATAGCAGTTATCAACCTGCTGTCGCTTTGTGCGTTAGATGGTGGCATAAAAGGCGTGGACTACGGGTTGGTGGGTCTGATGGGGCTTGCAACTATGTACATATTTACAACAAACGACTTTGCTATGGTGTTAGCCGCACTTGTGCTCGTGTCTGTACCGACTTATATCCTGGTTATGCTCCGGGACGGTCGAGCAAACGTGGAAGTAGGTGTCAAGTATATTACGTTTATGGTGCTCGCTACCGTTCTGTTCTTGGTCGGTGCAATTATACTGGTTTATACGGCGAATGTCTTTAACGAATATCTCTATGTGCTTGGTTACGTGATGCTTGTTTTGGGGTTGTGCCTTGAAATAGGTGTTGCACCGTTCCATGAATGGGTTCCTGATGTGTTCGCAAGTGCGGATCCAATACCAATTTCTATTATCGCGTCACTTGCGAAGATAGTGCCTTTTGTTGCGGCTTTATGGATACTGGTTGCCACAGCTAACGATATGACTGCATCACTATCGCTGTTCACGGCGGTACTCGCGGCTATATCTATGTTCGTAGGTAATATAGGTGCATTGACGTCTAAGGAGCATGCACGCGTACTCGGGTACTCTACGGTTGCAAACATGGGTTATCTGCTTACCTGTCTCGTTGTGGTGGCTAACCCCGAATACCTGTATCTTGCACTGACTGGTGGCTTATTGCTGCTGTTTTCAAACGCCGCGGGTAAAATAGGTTTCTTCAATGCGATAAAAGAGAAAGGTGCTTATTCACTATTGATGTTCATACTAGCTTTCTCGTTCATCGGTATCCCGCCATTGATGGGCTTCTGGGGCAAATTATTCATCCTTTTATCTCTGGCTGAAATGGAATACTTCTGGCTGGTGGGTATCGTGGTAATAAATTCCGCGATTTCTATTCCGTATTATATCCGGCTGGCAAATGAACTCGGTGTGAGTTGGGAACTCAATCTCACTAATATCATTTGCGTTGCGGCTGTCATATTAATTATGGTTACTGTTCTTTTCGTGCCGGTAGAGTGGTTCTCTACGCATATGGCGGCGATGGCACATACTGTTGGTATAGCACTATAGGGGGACAAGAAAAAAAATGATAGATAACGTGGTGATAGTTGGGTTGCTGTTTGCTATTTGCATAGTCATGGATGTTGCGCTCCTCATCATCAGTAAAATCCTACCGATGTACTATCCTTCGGATGTGAAGCAGTCAAGATGGGAATCCGGCAACCTACCGTTAAAAAATCAGAAGTACGTGATGCCGATGCAATATTTCGGGTACATGTTTATGTTCATGGCTGCGGAGCCGATCCTTGTAGTCCTCTTCTTATTCTCGGCGTATCCAATGGCGCCTAATTTCATTACCCTGTTACTGCTATCACTACTGCTCCTTATTCCCGCGATCTATGTGGGCTTTAAAGCATCCGAGGAGATGGCGTCACTGCGATATGTACACAAATAAATTCAGAAAAGCTTAAATAAAACGGAGATAAGTGGAATAAACAGCAAAGATGGAAAAAGAAGAGCAAGATAGGAATATGCACATCCTTCGTACCGGTGTACTCTCGCCGGTGAAGAGGTGGAGCGCGAAGTGGAGCCTATGGCCCTGCCATTTCGTTACGTCATGCTGTGGTGTTGAACTGGCGCATGCCTTTGCAAGCGGGTTTGACGGTGAGCGGTTGGGTACGTTGAACATGGGTATTTCACGGCAGGCTAATTTTATCATCGTTGAGGGCACGATAACGAGGAAGATGGCACGAGCACTGCGAATCGTCTGGGAGCAGATGCCCGATCCTAAATTTGTGAATGTAATAGGAGCATGCGGTCAAAGAGGCGGCATATTCTGGAACAGTTATAATATAACACGGCCTTCTGAGATAGTACCCGTGGATTTCTTCATCCCGGGCTGCCCGGTAACACCGGAAGGTATTTTAAGGGGTGTAAGGGCGGTTCAGGACAAGATCGCTCTGGGTAAAGACGAGACAACGATAAAATTCAAGAAGGTTGCATTGCCTTCAGAAGTTGGACAAGGGAGTACTATACCAACATCACCGAAGCGATTTGCACCAACACCGCTGGTTAAAGTGGACATACCGCGGGAAGTAGATTGGGATTTCGGCAGTACTACGGTGAGCAATTTAAAATCACAACTTGAAGGTCTTTACAAATCCATCACGATCACTGATAAGAACCGAATAGCTATAAAAACAGCACCTGAGAACCTGATGGAAGTTGCGAGGAAACTGAGCGACAATATGGGGATAGATCACACAAAGAGCGTGAATGTGGTAGATGTGCCACACGAACAGAAGTTCATACTTGAATATATGGCTTCGAGCTATAGCAACAACGATCTTATGCCTGTGATTATAACGCTTTTCACAGAGATTGAACGTAAAGCGGAACCCGAATTCCCAAGCATTACGCCTTTATGGGATAGTGCGGACTATTCAGAGCGAGAGATGCACGATTTTTTCGGGATCAAGTACGAGGGTAATGCCGGGATGAACGCGAAATTCCTTTTAGCGCCGGAGACGCAAACACCGTTAAGGAAAGATTTCAAGCTGGACGAGGAGAATTATGTCTTTGATGATAGCCCGCTCAACCCAAAAATTGATCTGCCTACAAGCCTTGAGATGCCGGCACCGACAGACCTTTATGATGAAGCGGAGGCAAGTGACGAATTCATAATTCTTGTGGGGCCACATCATACTGGTAGTGGCCATCTAAGATGGATACTGAGAATAAAAGGAGACATAATTGTGGATGTCACACCTGATCCTGGATACGTTCACCGATCTATGGAAAAAATCGCTGAGAATCGGTTATACATACAAAATGTGCCGCTATTCGAACGGGCGAATATAACTGACCCATTCAATATGAACCTTGGCTATGTACATGCGATAGAGAAAGCGCTTAGCATTGAAGTGCCGGAGAGGGCGAAGTATATAAGAACGATGCTGGCAGAACTTTCAAGGATTGGTGCTTTCTTCTACGATTCAGGGATATTCTCTTTGTTTACGGGGCATTCAACCGGGTTCATGTATGTATGGGCGATACGGGAGATGATTCTCGAAGCGACAGTAAGGCTGACCGGGTCGAGATGCACACCCTCGTTTATCATTCCCGGTGGGGTGAGACGAGACATATCGAAAGATGTACTTGACATGACTGGTAACTTCACTACTGCAGTTAATAAACGACTGAAAAAGTTTGAGGACATATTTATTAACAATCCCGTGTTCATAGCACGAACAAAAGGCGTGGGTGTCGTGACGAAACAAGAAGCGATAAAGTACGGTCTCGTGGGGCCTTTCTTGAGAGCGTCCGGGGTGGACTATGATATACGGAAAGTGGAACCATACGAAGTTTACGATAAACTTAACTGGGAAGTCACGACCGGCGATGCGGGTGACTGTCTCGGTAGGTACATGGGTAGGTACGAGGAGATTAAGCAGAGTTTGAGTATACTAAAGCAGACGGTAGATGCACTGAAACGGATGCCAAGAGGGGATGTAATAAGTGGAGAAGTCCTTGGAGAATACAAAGAGGCGTCTGAGGATATAAAAGGGCATTTGTATCATGCTTATGGTAATCTCGTGCTACCGAAAGGCGAATGGACCTCAGTTATCGAGTCCGCGAGGGGTACGCTTTTATATTCTATCATAAGCGATGGTGATTCAAACGTACCTTATCGAGTCAGGATTGTAACCCCCTGCTGGATGAACCTAAGAGGCATAGTGGAAGCCTCAAAGGGTGAACGAGTAGCAGATTTCTGGACGATATATGGCAGTTTTGGATACTTCCCTCCGGAAGCAGATAGGTGATAAGAATGCAAGAAGTAATAAACGAACTATTGGAAACTATGATGAGCAATCAGGTGAGTGTGCCTGTTATACAGCCTGTTATTGATATGGCAGCTCAAGTGCCGATGGTGGGGCTTGGGATTTCGTTTATATTATGGACTCCCATTTTTGCGTTGCTGATTTGTCCCGGGCTTTCAACACTGGGTATTTTTCTGTTATTCTTCCCCTGGATAGAGCGGAAGCTATGTGGTAGGATACAGTGGCGTGTGGGTCCGCGGGAGATAGTACCGTGGTTAGGTGGGCTAATCCAATTGCTTGCGGATACGCTCAGGTTCCTTTTCCAGGAAGTAATCGTGCATAAAGACGCACATAGGCCTTATTTCTTGCAGTTCGCGTTCCTTTCGTTCGCAGCGGCTCTTCTGCCGTTGCTGTTCATCAATGCAGGGGCTGTTATAGCAATAGCGTCACCTTACGGGGTACAGTTGTTGTTGGCTTTGGTGTGCTTATTCCCGTTGTTTATCTTAGGTCTTGGTTGGGCATCAAACAGCCGATTCGCGTTTATCGGCTCAGTTCGTGAAGCGTTTATGTATTTTGCATACGAGATACCTTTTATTATCGCAGTTCTTGCGATGGTTATCCTGTTCGGGACTTCCAATCCTATGCTGATACCGGATAAGTGGGGGATAATCCTTAATCCGATTGCGGCGTTTACCTTTTTTGTGGGTGCGGCAATGGCAACTTCAAGGATGCCTTTTGAGATACCGGAAGCCGATCAGGAGGTAGCTGCCGGACCTCATGTGGAGTATTCGGGAATAGCATTCGGGCTTATCTATGTGATGTGTTACGAGAAAGCGTATATTTTAAGCGCACTTATGGTCGTGTTATTCCTTGGTGGTGGTGGTGGGCCATATATACCAGGTCTGACAGTTCATCTTGGTGATCTTATGGGTATTGTATGGTTCTTATTAAAGGTTATTATCGTAATGACTACGATGTTCGTTCTACGTACGATATATCCAAGATATAGGTTAGATCAAGGTCTAACCATTGGCTGGGGTGCAATGATAGCTATATCTTTGGTTGCACTCGCATGGTCAATAGTATTTGTATTTCTGCAGCAAGGAGGAGTATTATGAAGAAAGTTACAGTTCAGGATCAGGGATTGGTAGAGAAAACAAAGTGTCATGCCGCCGCCATAGGTGTGGCGATGAAAGAGTCGGTATATCCGTTGACGGCGACTGTGCAGTATCCGAGACAAAGGAAGAAGATGCCCGATAATTTCCGCGGATACATTTTGTTCGACCCGGACAAGTGTATAAATTGCTGGGAATGCGCGTTTATATGTCCCGCGAATGCAATTCGGATGAAAGAAGCGCCGAATAAGAAATATTATCCGACTATAGATTACGGTAAGTGCATATTTTGCCATTTCTGTATTGATTCCTGCACGGATAGTGCGTTAAGGACAACGAAGATACACGATGTCGCATATAAAGATATGGACGAGATGGTTACGCTTACTGAAGAGATGATTGAACCACCGGAGATAGTTCGTGAGGATACGAAGTTGGTGGAGTACCTGATAGACGATAAGGATTTGCAGATTAAGAAGACGCGTGAAGTGGATAGTCTATTCATGGATGAGGTGCCACCGTCTGTTGAGATTCCTGTGGTGAGCCAGTGCATAGATGGTGCGAGCTGTATTGGCTGCCATGTGTGCGAGTATGTTTGTGGGAGTGGTGCAATTTCGTCTTCTATAGCGAATGGTGTGATGAATATGGCGATAGATACAGATAACTGTACTGGTTGTGGATTGTGTGTTAAAGAATGCACGATGCAGATATTAAAGCTTGTGAGGAAGTGATAAAGATGGCGACTGTGGCAGAATCTAAATGGGAAATAAAAGTACCGGATAAACCGTTAAAGGACAAGTTATATTTCGAGAACCTGAAATCCGTGGTCATAGATACGGAGATATGCAGCCGATGTTTGACCTGCGCCGCGGTATGTCCCGGCGGGATAACCGTAGTAGGGGATAAAGTAGATTTCCCGGATTATGAGACTAAATGTCTTGACTGTGGTGCCTGTGTACGGGTATGCCCGCGGTTTGTTTACGAGCCACTAAGCGGTATGGGCTCGTCAACAGCGTTTATTGCAGGGCGATCAAATCGGTTCGCGGGACAGGATGGTGCAATGGTAACAGAGCTTATCGTGTCCGCAATGGAGATGGGCATAATAGATCGTGGTTTGTTTGCGGGTAGGAACGAGAACTGGGAGACTGAGATGTTCCATGTACGCGATCCCGAACAGCTTGCGATTACCACGCTTAGCGGCACGAAATATACTTTTGCGGATGTGCTCCCGGAGTTGAAGAAAGCGGTGAAGTTCACGCAAAACGGTGTGGGTGTTGTCGGTACGCCATGTATTGTATCCGGTGTTAGAAAACTGCAGCAGGAGTACCCTATTTTCCGTGAGAAGGTAAAGCTCGTAGTGGGGTTGTTCTGTACCGAGAATTTCCATTACTCGGCTATTTCACAATACTTGCGTGATAAAGGTGTGGATTTCTCGAAACTCGTTAAAACCGACATAACCATGGGTAAGTTCATCGCGACTATGACTGATAGTGAAGTAAAATTCAAGGTGAAGGCACTTGAAGAGATACTACCGAGTGGCTGCAACGTTTGCTGTGACTTTACTGCGGTGGAAGCAGATGCGAGTGTGGGTAGCGTGGGTAGTGTACCCGGATTCTCCACGATTTCGGTGCGAGAAGCGATTGCGGTGAAGATTTTAGATTACATTAAGGAGAAGGGGTATGCGGAGTTCGGTGAGGGCGACCCCGGACAGTTGGGTTTCCTTGTCGGGCATAAGAAGAAGCGGGCAGAGAATCTGAAGAAGTGATTGTGGGTGAGTGGGGAAACCACGAGATTTCACTAGATTAGCACACGAAATTGGAGTTCATAGGGGATAAAATTGCCTATATAGTACGGGAATGGGGGGAAAAATAGGATGGGATGCAACAAATGTAGAGGCGGAAAAATCATAGGGTGCAACGTAAAATGTTTAACCGGCACGTTTATAGTAATATTAGCTCTGCGGGCACTAAGCCCTGTAAGCGAAGCGGGAACTATAACAGTTGGACATACGGTTGGCGCAGATTATTGGAACATCTAGTGTAGTGTTTCCAAGTCAACATATCAATAAACATTTGCCACTACCCCTCCTGGAAACTCATCCATTTTATATTTCCATTTGAAAACCACCGGCATTTGATTTAGCTCATCGAAATATTTGAGAATACGTTCTTTGAGTTCTTCTTTTGATGAAACTCGTATACCCCTTAGAAAACTTCTTGTCATTTTTTAAACTTGGGATCGCGGCGTTCGAGACATCCCGCGATTTTATGAGGTTTGATGTCGCTTTTACTCAATATCTTTGAGACGGTCCCGCAGAAATTTTGGATAACTCTAAAAAGCCTTGTTCGGTACAATTATCACGTATATGTCGTGCCAAAACACGATTAGTCCAGAGTTCGGATGCGTATCCATAATCCTTTGGTTTCGAGCACGCTAATGATATTATCCACAGTAAATCAGTAGCGGGTAATCATACACTTCCCTCAGCCCGTTGTATATGCTGAACAGATTCCCCATCCCGTAGTCTATTATTGCGATCATAAACCTTTTTTAAAAAAGAAAGCTTTACTAAAGAAATTATGACAGTAAATAGACATCACACAGCCGTATTCATTGTCATCACAATAACTCTGCTTTCTACCGGAGCAGCAGCTATGATCTACGAAGTCGTCCTTTTAAGGGAATT
>DAOUUS010000310.1 GCA_030668065.1 Candidatus Methanophagales archaeon | reverse complement strand
TGCGTTGCTCGATCTTTATCACCAATCATCATCTGCTCATCGTGACCCAACCTCTTCAACGCAGTATGTGTAAAAAAACTCTCCTCTTTTACGCCCCACCATTTTCCTTTGTCTATCTGACCTGCTAATGCGTAAATCACGGAATCTACATCTGGACACACTAAATTACCGGATACCCATACGTCTTCCGCTGTATTAACTATTATATTCAGTTCTTCGTCCTTGAATACTTGCTTCAGACCCACCAGTAGCTTTGGTGTGCCCGTGCCGCCCGATAAAACAATCATCTCTCTTGGTTTAATGTTCTATAATATCAATTAAAAAAGGAACATATCCCTCAATCCTGCCTATACCCACACTGAAGTATTGTTAGTCAGTGGTTGCTTGGGTCTGCACGTCAAAAAATCGTCCTCCTCGTCCTACGGAAGAAACGGATAACCGGGATAACAATCTTAAATAGAGGTAGGCTAAGCCCTAGTTCTATATCCGCATCCATCTGCTCTTGCACAAATGAAGGTTCAATTTCGAGCTCGGTTTCAGGCAGAAAAGCATGTGCTATACCGCAGCCCGCGTATAGAAAGCCCGTCAGCATGCCGGTCTCGTAAGGGTCCGATAGCCCCACCTTCATCTTGCCCTTAAATCGTTTTATGGCTATATTTTTGGTAAGCGCCAGAGCCAAACCCTTACCTGCATCATACAGTTCATTTGCGTTCACTACGAGCTTCTTCCAATCGGTAGGCTCTTCCTTCTCTTCAATCAGGTCTTTCGTGATAACCGTGGCGCCCAAGACCCGTAATCGAAATTCCTGCTTCTCGGTACTGAAGTCCAGGCGTCCCGACACAATGCCCCTTAAGATCCCAAAAGCCACCTGTACTTCTGCTAACGCTCCGTCCTTGAATAGCCTCAGCGAAATGTCAGCGGGTATTAGGAGCGTTGCTACAATTAAGACGATTATAAGCGCAAAAACAATCGCGAGAATCAGCAGCAGCGTCTCCATCGTATTTTACGTTTCTTTATCCATCTAAAAACTCACGCGATTCTACTTTATCCACAAAAAATAAACGAATATGAGTGCTTCGCGAAAAGCGCCCCATATTGACGTTCTACCAGTATCACGTTTATTATTCGTCTTTTTTGCCCTTCTGCATCTCTTCGATCTTATTCATCACAGTCGGCAATGCTTCGCCAACGATTTTATCCAGTGTGCTAGACGGTTTCAGCGAGAGTACCCTCATCCCTTCAGGTCCCGGTATGCCCTTGAATACCGCTATTAATGCTACAGGTCTCATGCCCCCGCCGCCTCCGACACCATATCCTTGTCCTCCGGTCGTTTTTTCCTTGCCACTGCCGCCACCACCACCAGCACCAAACCCGATCTCGAATATAGGAATCAGGGTCTTATCCTCCATCTCTATGGGCTTGCCGATTGCAACGTCCACTGTAATCATCTTCCGCAATTCTTCCCACATTTCTTTTATAACTACGCTTGGCTCTTCATCCATTTTTCTTACCTTATTATAGATAGTTTTACTCGTTATTTAAATATTGCGCCTGAGTATGAGTAACGTGATAATTCTGCTCTAATGGCTTACCAGAACTAAAATTTCCTGGCGCATCCAAATTCTGTATCATCCTTCCTCTGTTGCAATAGCTGGAAGAATATCCTAAATATATAGGAAAAATGTATCTGTATAGCCATAGTAAAAATGAAACACGATTCGCTATTGATAGT
>DAOUUS010000155.1 GCA_030668065.1 Candidatus Methanophagales archaeon | reverse complement strand
GAGCACAGCAGCCCGATCAGTAACTTCACCCTATCCGCACCGACATCAAAGCCCGTTGACAATTGTACTTTACGCATACCCTGTATGTGACATGGCAGCCCAACAAGTGCCACATTTTTGTAACCCTGTTCCAGAGCGTCTCCAACACCAGATACCGAAGGGCACTGTGTGTATTTCGAGCCAGCCGCCACCAGTACATCCGCCCTAGTTGTTGCAACGAACGGCTCAGCCACCCAATCTTCGGACGTCTTCGATACAACCGCAGCATCTATCTCGCCCTGCTCAAGCAAGTAAACAAGCAATGCCGATACCACACCACCATCTTGCGCTTTCTTTAATATAGCGTCATCAGTTGCTCTTGCGGTAAAAATGTCGCCTTTGTAATAGCCCAGGAGGTTATCAGTTCTTGTCTCACCAAACACCGCCCTTTCTACTTCAAAAGGTGCGAAGAAAGTACGTGGACAGAAATCGTAGCACGCACCGTGTATCTCATAACATTTCTTCTTGGTCACCGGTATCTCATTCTCGTACGTTATGTATTCTTTACAGAATGCGCCACAGGACCCACAGTAGCAGCACAGACCGTTATATATCACTTCCGCTTCTAAATCCGTTATGTTACCTTTATCTTTTCCCATGGTCACTACCCCTTTATGCTCTCCACCAACTTATTCAGCATCTCCTTGTATTCCTCTTCCATCCGTGGCATGATATTCGTGAAACTCATCCGCGCATTCGGATGGTAATACCGATCAATAGAAACCGTACGCATCAAAGGATCAGTCGCGAAATTCTTCAGACACGAAAGCATCTGCGATGCGTAATAATAGATGATGCCGTAGAAGATAACGAAATCGTAATTCCCGGCACCGTCCAGGCCCTTCCAGTTCGGGTCTCGTAAACAATTAGTAAGCTCATGCAAGTTGTAATAGTACACATTCTCCATGTATCCTTTTTCCACGAACCCTTTTATGCTGTGCCCCGTTGCTGCTAAGGGAATCCCTTTTTTGCCTATTCCTATCGCTATATCCAAAAAGAAACCGTCCCGCAGTAGCTCCGAGCCGACCACGAGCAAAGGTCTACTTGCACTTGATATATAACTCCCTATCACTTCCGGCGGTGCTACACCTCCAGCCTCAGGACCCCCGATATTCGCCACGTCAAACGGTATTTCTATGCCCATTTTTATTACTCCTATTTCCTCCCCCGTATCAACCGTTCTAAATTAGTCGGGTTAAACGAAGGGTTGTATGCCCTAATCGGTCCTGCCTCTATCTTCTTCTTCTTCCAATCTATCTTCCAGTCTTGCTCATCCTCAAGCTTCTTCAATAACACATCCCTCGTAGCAAGCGGAAGGTCACTTGCCACCCTCACGAATAGGTGCCAATCAGGCGGATATGTTTTGAGATACTTCTGGTTTAGGTCTATGTAATGTGTTAGTTTTACAGAACGACCACGATCGGTATCCGAAGGCCGGAAGCAGAGCTTTGCCATCATCGGTAACGCTTCTTCTACCGTTTCACAGGCCACGAGCAAATCCTGCGGACCCGGCTCGACATAAACCTCGGAACCGTCACTGGCGTCTATTAGCTTCCAATCTTCTTTTATGTCCGGACGACTCATGAACGCCCTACGATATTTCACACCATGAGGTCCTACCACTGCTGGAACACCCAGTCTATTGAAACCCGTAGCGATAGAAGCAGCTTTCTGTGACATCGCGCCCCACGCAACGCCACATGCGCCCACTCGGCTCAAAATGTAATCGGCTATTTCCTCATAATTGCCCCTCAAGGGCCGCCCTGCGAATATACTCGCCACTTTTATCGCGGCACCGTGTATATGCGCATTAGAAACACACGAGCCTATGTTCATAACACCGCCACCGCCAAACCCACCGTGATGCGCCTCGTATATCGTTTTACCGTCTTCATCCTTCCAGAGCGCACAATCAATCGCCATGCAGCCTGTCAGCGTAACGATATAATTCCGTTCTGCAAACTCCTTTACGATAAGCCACGCATCCTTTGTACCATTAGGATAATTGCCGCAGCCTATCGGTGCGATAATACCTGGAATAGTCCCAAGGACCAAGGGCGCACCAACCTCTCTTATCTCACTGTCCCATATAGGCCCCCGACCTATTCGCATCCGTCCTTTCTCTTCTTTCAACTGTGGATACGCCGCTTTTGTCATCACATCTACAATCGGGATATGCTTCTTACATACCTGCTCGCATCTACCGCAACCGACACAGATGTCGAACAAGTCGGCAAGTGGTTTTATGTTACCCGCAGCGGCACTTTTATTCGCCTCGCCAATAGGGAGACCATTAGGACATGCAAGTGTACAGCCCCCGCATAAGATGCAGTCGTTAACGTAATAGTTGAATTCGTCATCGCTGAGTATAAACTTTAGCGACCTTCTCTTCTTATCCATTTCCAGCGCAGTCCTCACCGCAACCTCGCCCACCTGGTCAGGCTCAAGTATTATGACTCCGGGGACTCGTCCACTCACTAAATCATCCACTATTTTATCCGGGTCGTCATCAGTCCGATCTACCAGCCCGTGCATCGCTTTGTCGTTCGTTGCGATCATAGGCGAATGTACACGCTGACAGAGTTCTAATACGTCTGCACGGATACACTGCTCGTCTGTCACGACAACATCCGCAATACCTGCTCGTAGGACACGCAGTTGCCGGCCAAGTGCGGATACTATCTTTGCTTTATGGTACACTCGCGTGGTGTCAATAGCGGTGCAACAGATTCCACCGAGTTCTACTTTATCGTCAAGCCCATTTTCCGTTAAATACACGCCTATATCCGCCGCCGGCGGTACGTTATGCCCTATAACAATAATAACGGCATTATTCGTGTTTATTGTGCCTATACCCACGTCAACAAAAGGCACGTCAGGTCCGTCGCCCGGGAAGCCCGAAGGCAGCTTATAACACGCAATCTGAATAACATCCGCAGCTTCTTTGTTCAGCGAATCCAGCATACCCATGTGCAACGCTTTCGACTCGAAGTCCATGTACGAGCCTTCCTGACCGGTATGAAGCGCATCTGCTAACTGAACTATCTGCTCTTCTATATAACTGAATACTCTATCGTAATCGCCGATTGTCTTCGGTTTTATACCGCATACCAATCGCGTTAATGGCGCTTCTATATCCACCTCTGGCCCGAAATCTATCGGTACGTCCCGGCCGAATTTATTTATCATGTCGTGCAACAGATGACGCCCGTGCCCACAATGCGCACTACAACCCACTAAACAAGCAAGAAGGACTATTCGTGCCTGCTGTGCGTCCATTCTTATCCCACAAGCACCTTTTTTGTTACCTGTAAGGTCACATTTACCGTACGTGCAAAGACAGCACATATCGCAAACCGGTGCGTAAAACGGCTTGTAACGGTTCAAAAGCTTGAAGTCCCAGTTTCGAAGCGTAGCGATACGCGGCATGGGGTGCGGCCCCATTGGCTCCCATTCTTCCTCTTCTTCCACTACCTCTCCTATGTTTATCCGCACATTGCTCATGTCCGAGATAGTGAATATCCCACCTTTTTTTAGCTCTTCCATCTTCCCTTTTTACAATTCTTTTATCTGCGTATTTAAAGGTTTAGTATTTTGTCGGTGGAGACGCTTTCCGCTTTACCATCACGCATACGTCATGCACTACATTTATGCCGTTTTGCATGCAGAAGTTTAGCGCGCGTTCGGATTCTGAGCCGGGCTGCATCCATACTCGCGCTATGCCCAATTCTTTGCATTCCTCAACTACCTTTTCGGTTACCGCGGGTGGGACTACGGTATCAACAACGTCTGGCATTTCGGGCAGTTCGCTCAGTGAGTGGTAGCATCTATCACCTAAGACTTCGTCTAATGTTGGGTTCACGGCGTAAACTACGTAACCCGCTTCTTTCAGGTCTTTGTACACTTGGTGGCCGTATTTCGCAGGGTTCTTTGAGACGCCAACGACGGCAAAGACGTTTTGTTTCCTCAGGAAGTCAGTTACTAGGTACGGGTTCATATTTAAGTTTTATGTGTGGATATTGTTATATTTTTTACAAAGATTGTAAAACTGTTGAAGTATAGGATATTTATTAGGGTCTAGTATCGAAACGATTGATATAGCGGATTCCCAACTGATTAATTCAAGACGAATAACATCCATAAGGGGTTCTACCCAATTATCAAACCAATCCAATAATATTGCATTATTATATTCGACACATCTTCTCTTAATTGTATCCTTTAACCTTTCTCTGTTGAGTGCATTATCAAAATAGCCCTTATTAATATTTGATTCGGGTGCTAATATCACAAAGCCTAATTTTCTAAACGATTTAGGAGTTCGATCAGTAATTTCCATATGCCTCGCAATACACGCGATAATTCGACTGGCCTGATCCCAATATTTTGCTTTTGTCGTCCCTTTTGAGAGCTTACTACCCATTTTTGCCTCAACTACAACAAATTGGGTTGCATCCTCTTTCAAATTTATTCCTGCAACGGTTTTATCCGTGATACTAATATGACCAAAAATGCCATCTGCATTTGTTCTCCGCTCATTTGGACCAGGGCCCAAGTTGCCCTTT
>DAOUUS010000185.1 GCA_030668065.1 Candidatus Methanophagales archaeon | reverse complement strand
GATCGGCTGGCAGATCTTAAAATTTTAAGATCCTCTTCGCTCAACTTTAATTTGGGCTTCTTGCTAACGAATGGCATAAAATCAGGTAAGGTACTGCCCCTATATAAGTATTGTTATAACATTTTGGAAACGCTACACTAGCATGGAGATTATAAGAAGTATAGCACAAACAAGGGATATAATATCAAAAGTTCTCCCCATTTTCACATCACCTTTTTTTTTTATCTTTAATCACAGGTCTTTAAAAGTTTTCCGCTTTTTATTGATACTTCCCACCAAGTGTAGAGTCCCGAAATTATTTCGTCAAGAAACTTCACCTCACTTTATGGTGAAACTAACAGACAAAAAGATCAAATGGGCAGTTGAGCCTGTAATCAACAAAGGTGAAAGCACAGAGTTGGTTGCAGCGATATATGGCGTCTCTAGGAGAAGAATACAGCAATTGGTGCAGTATTATATGGAAACAGGGGAATATCCTATGCTTGATAAGAAAAGAAGGCCCAAAAACTTACCTTAGCGATGATGAGACGCAGATAATTGAAGATGCCTATAAAGAGTCATTCTTGGGTGCCCGTTTACTTAGGTACCATATCCAGAAGCATTACAAACGGAATATATCGCATAACAAGATTCATCAGCATCTGCTTGAGGTGGGTCTGGCGAGACATAATCAGAAAAAGCAGAAGAAGCGTAAAAGATGCAGATATGAAAGCAAGCACAGTCTTTCTCTGCTGCATGCTGATTGGCTAGACTATGAGGGGACCCAGGTGATAGCGTACGAGGACGACACATCGAGGAAGATCCTCTCTATTGGTGAATTTACCAATGCAACCACAGAAAACGCCATAGGTGTGTTTAAGCGTGCAGGAGGCATAGTAAGGGCATATCGTGGGAAGATCACTGCGGTGAATGCGGATCGGGGCACTCAGTTCTATGCAAGCGGTGGTGAAAAGAAAAAAGAGGGCGTAAGTCGATTTAAACAGTATCTGAATGCTCGAGGTGTCAAACACATCCCATCGAAGCGGAATAATCCGCAAACGAACGGTAAGATCGAGCGGTGGTTTCTGGAGTACAGAAGACCTAGGTGGAGGTTTGATACTGCTTATGCGTTTGCAGAGTGGTACAATAACCGTGTCCATGGGGCACTTGATCTGGAATACTTTGAAACTCCCAATTAGGCATTTATCCGGAAAATGAGATCTGAGAACACGCTTGGAATGTTCTTCGAGTGGTGTGAAAAGGAGGTAAGTTTATGAATAAGAACTCTCTTATGAATAGTACGTGAAATAATATCAGGACTCAACATGAGCAGACTCGAACTTTGTTCGAGATATAAGTTTTTTTATTTTTATTTCTGCAGCCCCAACCATACCATACTCGGAATAAATTTCGAGGCATCCCCAACCATGTCCAACACTTCGATGATAACAACTTGGTGCCCATAGACTTTGGTTACACCACTTTTTAAGTTCAGGGAATTCCTTTCGTAATATCCTGCTAGTCCTACCTTTGAGCATCTTTGCAATAATGCTTATGGAATACTTTGGAGGAAATCAAATAAATAGCAAGAGCACTGTGAAAGTAATAATACAAACAAACCTCTACATTCTCCATAAGTTCTGTTATAAAAACAGATATCACTTCACGAAAAAGCATTTTTTATCTACAATCCATAAGAACCCTTATTAGAAACCAAAAGGTACAGAGAGCGAAAAATGAGCGATGAAATTCGAATAGGGATTATTATATGCGACCGCTACCGTATGTGTGCCGGAGGCAAATGTCTAAGGGCGCTTAAGAACAGGGAGGGTGCATTCAGCATTTATAAGGATAAAGAAGTGAAACTGGTCGGATATACTACGTGTGGTGGCTGTCCCGGTGGAAATATCGAATACGCTCCTGAAGAGATGAAGAAGAACGGTGCAAATGTGATACATCTTGCTACAGGACTGGTCGTTGGATATCCACCATGCCCTCGTGTGACAGATTTTCGTAACTTTATCCAGACAAAATATGGGCTTGATGTTGTAATAGGAACGCATCCGATCCCCCAGAACTACTATGAGATACATAAGAAACTCGGGACATGGAACTCTTCGCGATGGACTAAGATCATTCAACCAACACTTGCGGATGAAAAGGCCCGTTTGTTGTATGATTGATGTTAAAGGGGTGGAATGACATAATGCTGTATTTGTTAAAGATAACTATTTATAATTTTTTTATTGATACCATCCACAAATAAGTTTGTTATAAAGTGTAATCTATCCGGTTTTACGCGTTCTTTTTCCTTTTTATCGAAGTTACTTATAAAGCCTTCCGTGCGTTCTTACACCTCGGACCAATCCGTTCTTCGTCCACCGTATACATCTCCAATCCCGGCACGATTACTCTAACCACGGGAACACCTATCTCCTCACGCGTCAAATCCACCACAACCACTCGTTCCAGGCCAACATCCCGTATCCGCTCTATGGTATAGTTAATATCATCAAGAAAATCTGCACTATTTCGGTATTCCACATTCTCGAAATCTGTATTCTCCGAATTGGCGAACCAATGTTTATTCTTCTTACGCATCCATTCATATCCCATTATCCGCCTCATATCCTTAATAGCCGTGTTCTGCTTCGCACTGTATATCTGCGTAAGCCTACTCTGAGCAACTTCTGTAAGCGCACGTAGTATCGCAACCCGCGCATCCGTATGCGTACCCATACCGGTAGTGAGCAGCGTTGGATCCTTCAACAGGAGATCATCAGAAACCGCAGCGAAAGTCGGAATGCCGACATCACTCGTTATATCCCGTATAAGCACCGAAACATTAGCATCCGCGAATTTAGCCATAAGGTCTCCTACCCGTTCTTCTCGTATTCGCACAACAGCACCCGTATTATGTGTGATTTCCACCAGCGACCAGGCATCTCGTTCTACCAGTTCCGCGAGACCATGAAAAATCGCTTCCTCCAGCTCGTTTCCAGACGCCAATCCGTTCGTGTTCGTTCGGAACAGCCGAACTCGATCATATCTCGAAGGCAACGGATGAAAAACCGCACTCGCAGGCACGTATATCTCCTCTTCTTGTATCAGGTCATACCCCGCCACCCAGGGGATACTTATTTCATCAATATTCTTTACATAACCCGGCAGAATCAACTCATTCGGGTTTAAAGCATTTTCCTGTTTGCTAAGCCGGGCATAGCTATCCTCTACAAGTTCGCGATCTTTGACTTCCGCGGAATAGCGTTCAATTGCTTCCATCAATGCGGACACTCTCGCTTCTTCCGCGGTCGTACCTTTACCGTTATACAGCGAAACCGCTCCGCCTTCCGCAGAGGGTCTTATGCACGTAAATACGGGTATCCCTATCCGGTCAAGTCCGGTTATGTCCGTAACCTTTTCAACACCCGCAACGGGCATCTTCGACTCTACCCGTGCTAAAGTATCAGCCGGAGGAACTACACGATGCGTGCCTTCCTTATAGCCCTTTATACATGATTTGAGTTTCATTTTTATCTTCAAAAATTGGTTCGCCTATGCTTTGATTTGGGTACTATTTAATATAGTCATTCCAGTAATAAATTGCAATTACTAAATGATAAAAGAAAGCGAAGAAGACATGGCAGTTGTTTTGATAGGTCATGGTAGCAAAATGGCGTATAACAAGGAGCTACTGGTGGGTTTGCAACGATTGATGGAACTGCGAGGTGTTTTTAAGGACGTAAGGGTTGCATTTATGCAACTGAATTCGCCGAGCATAGAAGAGGTATTGCGAGAGCTTGCTAAGAGCGGTATAAAGAAGATAGTGGCGGTGCCGGTCTTCTTAGCAGATGGTACGCATACGACCGAAGACATACCAGAGACGCTGAAAATAACGTTCGAGGGCGAATGGGCAGAGCTAGGGCGAGATGTAGAACTAATTTATGGTAAGCCAATCGGGGTGGATGAAAGGATTGTGGATATATTACTGGACCGGATAAAGGAGGCAGAAGCGGGTAACGGTGAGTGAACAGGATGCGGG
>DAOUUS010000201.1 GCA_030668065.1 Candidatus Methanophagales archaeon | reverse complement strand
GGCGGTTCCGCCAGTTTCGCTAAGTCGCCAGTCATTATCCCGTCTTCTATCGTCCCTAAAGCAGCAGCATCCAGTTTGTCTGCAAATGCGCCTAGCTCAGGTGTACCGTCAAGTTCGCCACGCTTCCGGAGCGCACCACTCCATGCAAATATCAGTGCGACTGAGTTGGTAGAGGTCTTCTCACCCTGAAGATGCTTGTAGTAGTGCTTCTGCACCGTGCCATGTGCCGCTTCATACTCGAAGTAGCCATGAGGCGATACTAAGACCGAAGTCATCATAGCTAAACTCCCAAATGCTGCCGCAAGCATATCTGACATCACATCGCCATCGTAGTTCTTCAGCGCCCATAGCAGGCCACCATCCACCCTCATTATCCTTGCTACCGCATCATCTATTAGCGTATAGAAATACGTTATCCCCGCCGCCTCAAACTTATCCTTGTACTCTTCTTCATATAGCTTCTCGAATATATCCATGAAATTACTGTCGTATGTCTTGGATATGGTATCTTTCGTAGCGAACCATAGGTCCACTTTCTGGTCCAGTGCGTAAGAGAAACAAGCTTCGGCAAAGCTAGTTATTGATGCGTCAAGGTTATGTATGCCCTGCACGATACCCGGTCCATTGAACTCATGTATCGTGCGTCTAACCTCCCCCCCATTCTCATTCGTGACCACAAGCTCAGCCTTACCGGGGCCATCGATCTTGTACTCAACGTTCTTGTATACATCGCCGTATGCGTGCCTACCCAGGATGATAGGTTTTGTCCAGTTTCCTACCGCAGGTTGTATATTCGCAACCATTATTGGCGTTCTGAAGATAGTACCATCCAGCATAGCTCTGATTGTGCCATTAGGGCTCTTCCATTGCTCTTTTAAGTTGTATTCCGTGACCCGTGCCGCGTTTGGCGTTATTGTAGCGCACTTAACACCCACTTTATACCTCTTTATCGCCTCTGTCGCATCTATGGTTATCTGGTCATCGGTCTCGTCCCGCTTTTCTATTGATAGGTCATAGTACTCGGTTTTGAGGTCTATATAAGGAAGTAGGAGTTTATCCTTTACCATAGCCCACATTACCCTTGTCATCTCGTCTCCGTCCATCTCAACTAACGGAGTCTTCATCTGGATCTTATCTGTCATCTTTTCTCTTCACCTCTTCTTTCCTGTATCGAAATATTCCAAAACTTCGGTCTCGCTCGGCAACGTATAGAGGACCTCGTCCCAGGGATGTCGGTATAATCCGGAATGCAGCCGTTTCTGGTCCAGGAAGTGCCCGATCATACCGATTGTCCTCCCTAATACGAATAGACCATTGAGTGTGCCGCTATCTATTATATCGTCTATTTCAGCCTCTGTATAGATCCCAGTAGAGTGCATGATATCAACGAACACTATGCCTATACACCCATCCACATTGAGTATGAGGTTGTTCTTCTTGGCTGTTGTTATCTTCTCCACCTCAAGAGCAAAGTCCAGCAGCTTATGCTTTGGTAGATTGGCGAAAGCCCATTCTTCAAGCAGATTCACACGCATGTCCGGGTTATGCACGCTTTTCACCCTGTGCCCGATCCCCGGTATATTTATGTTCTTGGCTTTCATCTCGTCCACAAACTGTCTCGGAGTGAGACCTCTCTCCAAGGCATCTTTAAAGTACTTAGCAGCACCGTCTATTGCACCCCCAAATCTCGGCCCTATTGTCAATACACCCGCTGCCACTGATGCCGTTATGTCCTTGCCTGCCATGGCGGTCACAATGGCATTGTGCGCCCCACTTACACATGGACCGTGATCCGCGGTTATCATGAGTGTGAGTTCCAGGAACTCTGTAACATACTTTGGCAATCGCTTCTTAAACCACAACAAGGATATGACATCCCCCGCGCTGTACCCGTCCCTGATAACCTCACTTATAGGTATGCCCGCATAGAGAAGTTCATCACCCCTGTCGTCTGAGATTGTGCTAATAATATTGGTGGTCCTTCTCATAGTCCCAGGATCATAATCAACAGGTATTTCTCGCGGTGTCACCTCTTCCTTCTCTTCTATGATTCCTTTTGCCTTTAAATCCTCATATACCTTGCCTATAAGTTTATCGAAGTCATTGTACGAGTCGGGGACGTATGCACCAGCTTCTTTGAGTGCTGCGTTCTTTGCGTCTGCCGTCTCAGCTTCACCCCGTGCCATTGCTCCTGCATGTCCGAACTGAACCTCGCTTGGAAACACTTTCGCGCACGTGCCGGTAACCCACGCTACTAGAGGCTTCTTGAATCGACCATCCTTTATTGCATCTACTATCTCATACTCATCGTCACCGCCAACCTCTCCAAGAACTACCATCATCTTTATCTCTGGATTCGCTTCGTATCGCTGCAAGTGCTCAACAAGAGTAGAACCCGGATATTTATCGCCGCCTATGGCTATGCCCTCATAGACACCGTCCGAATTCAGGGCGATCATATTTGCCATCTCGTTTAACATACCGCCCGACTTCGACACGAACCCTACGCTTCCGGGCCGGTAAAGTTTGGACATTAAGAGGTTTGACAAAGCACCGCCGGCATTGCCTATTTTGAAGCCGCCCGCCACAAAGCCACCTACCGTTGCAGGACCGATGATCCACTTACCCAGTTTCTTCCTTAAAGCAATGAGTTGCCTTGTCTGCCGTTCGGGTATGCCCTCGGCAATGATTGCCACTGTCTTAATAGAAGGGTAGTTTAAAGCCTCAACAGAAACGTCGTACGCCGAACGAAAGGACGCAAAATTTATGACTACGTCCGTATCAGGATGATTCTTCACTGCGGCCCTAAGCTTGTTGTACGTAGGCAGCAATATCTCGTCCTTGCCATAGAACACTTTCATAAGCCCTTTGCGTCCACCACTGGGATTGACAATAGCAGCCACAGATGGCTTATCTCTGCCGGCTAGATAGTCAAAATGAAGCATCCGCTGAACCGCTGCTTGCTGGTTACCAAATATAATTGCTGTCGTATCCTTATCAAACAATACATAATCTGGTTTTGTCATTTTTCTTACCTCCCGCCCTCAAGATTCTTCAGTGCAATACTGACCACTTTTGTCATGTGCATGTCAGGTCCGTGAACCTCCATATCCAGGTCTAACCGTTTCCCAGCCTCACGAATCTTCGCCAGGCCTGCCTTGTAGTTCGGTCCGCCACGGCGTATAAAAATCTTTATATCATGTTCTTTTATCTGTTCTGCGTAGTCATCAAGCGCCTGTATTATACCATCGAAGGTCATTGCCACATCCGTGAAGTTCGCTATTCCACCGCCTATAATGAAGACCTTGCAGCCCTCTACCTTCTCCCGGATCATCAAATCAAGCAGTGTCTTTGCATAGCCGTAGGTCTCTTCTGTAGTAGGATTACCACTATATTCCCCGTATGTTGCTAATTCATCTCCAAACCCAAGGTCTACTACGGTGTCTGCGTATATCACGCTTGCTCCACCTCCCGCCACCATCGTCCACACTCTACCTTCGGGGTTCAGTACGGTAAGTTTCAGTGATGACCCGCTCTTCTCGTCCAGATCCTCTATGTACTGTTCCTCAGGCCGTAATTCACGACCAAAAGGTGCGGGAAACTCTACGTCTTTCCAGTTCTCTTGACAGAGGAAATGAGCCGTATCGTCCAGTCGAGCCACTGTGTCTACCGGAAAGAACTCGCCGTTCTTATGCGTGAATGGATT
>DAOUUS010000296.1 GCA_030668065.1 Candidatus Methanophagales archaeon | reverse complement strand
TCTCTTGTAACTACTTCCATGCCTTTCATCTTCAAATCCGGCTCTATCATGTCCATCTCAAAGATATGCTTCATCGTATCGCTCATCATCTCGGCTGCTTCGCCACTAAAGCCATAAGTACCAAATGCCGCCCCGACTTTTCCTTTCAAGTCCACTTTCTTCATCTTGAATAAGAACATCTTCATCGAGGAGATCATGTCATGGTGGTACGTGGGACTTCCAAGAACAACAGCATCCACGTCTTCTAGGTCTTCCTCCTTTGCTGCCAAGGCCTTTTTCAATTCCACGTCCACTCCTGCCCCTTCCATGCCTGTCACGATTGCTTTTGCCATCGTTTCCGTATAGCCATAATTGGTATCATAAATCACGATTGCTTTTGCCATTTTTTCATATCACCTCCTAAATTTTTAAAATACTATCACCTCATACCCCGCCGCCATATATCTGGACAAGCTCGGGTGTCCGGACATCTCATCACATATAGGCAGCCCTTGCTCCTCTGCACTTTTCAACGAATCCGTCTGTGTAGAGCATGCTTTGCAGACGCAATCAATTATTCCCGCTTTTTTTACTGCTGCATACATATTTGCGAACGGCTTTTTGGGGTCTGCGAGTTCTTTCACCTGCTTCGTAGCCGTGCCTTCTATTATCAATTTCACATCGTATTCCTTATTCTTCATGTCTAAAGTGTTCAACAGCGTATGTGCAAAACACATTGGTTCTCCGTTGAATGCAAAGATAGCTACCTTCTTGTTCATCATCCTGTGCTCAGCCCTCTTCAGACGCCGCAGGTGGTGTAAATACACGCATCGCCAGCTCCTTGTCTACCATGAGCAAGCCATTACCGTCTTCTCCCACGAGTTTCAACCGGGCAATGATCTCATTATCGTTACCTTCCTCTTCTATCTGTTCTGTAACGTACCATTGCAAGAAGATATTCGTAGCGTGGTCCTTCTCCACGATTGCAAGGTCCACGAGCTCATTGATGCTCTTAGTGATGAACTTCTCGTGCGCCAGAGTCTTCTCAAACATATCTAAAGGCGACTCGAACTCTGTCGCAGGCTGCTCAATCGCTGCTAACTTTACCTGACCGCCCTGATCGTTGATATATCCATATATTTTCATCGCGTGTAGCATCTCTTCCTGGTACTGAACCATGAACCAGTTAGCAAATCCCTTCAGTCCTGTGTACGAGCTGTAAGCGGACATCGCCATATACAGATACGCTGAATACATCTCCTTGTTGAGCTGAGTATTCAGCGCTTCCTGCATCTTTTCGTTTAGCATATTATCTACCCGTTTATAGCTTCTTATGGCAGAACCACCAGTCATAGCAGTCGTATTGCTTGACTCTTTCTTTCGCGGTTTGTTCATCGGACGCAGGTGGTATTATAACCTCATCTCCGATCAACTCGTTGTTTGGCCAATTTGCAGGTATCGCCACACCGTGTTCATCGTTCGTTTTAAGCCCACGTACCATTCTCAAGATTTCATCCATGTTCCTGCCGAGTTCTTGCGGATAATAAATCATGGCTCTCATGATTCCCTGCGGGTCAACAGCAAATACTGCCCTAACCGTATTCGTGCCCTTGTTGGGATGTATAAGCCCTAACATCTTGGCAACTCTACCTGTGTCGTCCGCGATAATCGGAAACTTTATCTCTTCATCCAGATTATCCTTTATCCATTCAACCCATTTTATGTGGCTGAAAACCTGGTCTATGCTCAATCCGATCAGCTCGCAGTCGAGTTCCTTAAACGCCTCAAATCGTCTTTGAAAAGCCACGAACTCGGTCGTGCAGACCGGAGTAAAATCCGCAGGATGACTGAACAGGACAAACCATTTGCCCTTGTACTCTTCTGGCAGTTTCTTCCTTCCATGTGTCGTTTGTACTTCCATTTCCGGGAATTCTTCCCCAATCAGGGGCATACCTACTTCTTCTTCCATATTTCGTCTTCCTCCTATTACATTTCTATACAGTTTTGCCACACACCGTGGACGTTGCAATACGCAAGCGCACAGAACGCTTTGAACTCCGGTACGGGCACCTGAAACCTGACGTTTGGATTGGTATAACCCGCTCCGAACGCAGCCCGTCCAAGATAAATCACCTGTCCGCCGTCTTTCTTTACG
>DAOUUS010000208.1 GCA_030668065.1 Candidatus Methanophagales archaeon | reverse complement strand
GGCTCATCGTTAATCACGCAATTGATAATATCCGTATATTCACCAGCAAAAGGCAGCTTACCGGTCACGAGTTCATAGAACACAACTCCAAGCTGCCATATATCTGTTCGTTCATCAATCCGACCGAATATCTGTTCCGGTGCCGCGAAATCAGGGGTTAAAGCAGAAACCGAAAGGCTTTTACCTATTCTTACCTTGCTCAAGCCCCAATCCGAAATCTTGATTGTACCTGCTTTAATAAGTATGTTCGAGTGTTTTATGTCCGCATGCACTATACTTCGTTCGTGTGCATGATTTAAGCCCTTTGCCACCTCATAAATTATCGAAACTGCTTCTTCTACTTTTCTTATACCAAATCCGATGCTACTATCACACAATTCCATCTCAAGGTATGGAACCGGATAGATGTTAAAACCGTAAAGCCGGACGATATTTTTGTGCTCAAGCGCACTCCAGTTCTGCACTTCCCGTAAGAAAAACATTCCGGCTTTTTCGTCCTTAATTGCCGGTATTTTCACTGCTACTTTTGTGCCATCGTTGCGTATCGCCTGGAAAACCCATGCGAATCCGCCACCGCCTATGTATTCAGCATCTGAGTAAAATTGCTCAAGCTCAGGCGGGAATACAGAGGTAGTTTGTATTTTAGTCTCTTTTCCTTTTATTATTAATATTTCGCCATACCTTTGGGTGATGTACAAGCTCATAAAGCTGGGAACCGATAATGGAACTGCAATAAGTGCCGTGTTTATAGCAATAGATTTGGATACGCTAGAAGTAAGATCAAAAGGGTCAATAAGAAGCAAAGAAGCAAATATTGTGCAAGACACGGCAAACGCGATATTAAAATAAGCATAAATCTTCGATATTTCGTTATGGATAAAGAAGTTATATACGACCTTCGCAGTAATAACGCAAAAAGCAACCAATGCTATAATCGCACCGTAGTTTAAAATTACGTATAGTTCACCCGTGGTCTTGGGCACAAAAATGATGCACAAGAGTAAACTCCAGAAACCCATAATAATATGCGGTATTATTAGCAGATTTGCTTCCCAGTTTTCTATTAATTTCGCATGCCTTTGTTTATTCCGCCGTTTATCCCAAATGTACCAGAGCATTGCTGCAATAACCGGAATAACTGCTAAAATTACACCAATAACTGGATTTATATCCACTCTCACCGATTTCCTTACTCTTTCTTTTACCATTTCCCGGTTATAGTAAGCTTCGGCAAAATCAGGATCCAAATCTGTTACTGTATTAAAATCCGCAATCGCCTTATCGTATTGGTTCAAATTCATATATACAAGTCCTCGTCCATAATAGGCATCCGCGAAATCAGGATTCAACGCTATGGTTTCATTAAAATCTGCAATTGCGTTCTCGTATTGCCGTAAATCACTGTATGTCTTTCCACGAGCACAATAAGCATGAGCCACACCTTCACGGCCCGAGTCTATGGTTTTATCAAAATCTGCAATCGCGTTCTCATATTGCCCGGATGAATAGTATGCTAAGCCCCTCACAAAATAAACTCTAGGATAATCAGGATTTGTTTCTATTGCACTGTTAAAATCGTCAATCGCTTTTTCGTATCGCTGCGATTCGAGATATGCAAGTCCCCGTCCATAAAACCCCTCAACGAAACTTGGGTTCAAATCTATAGTTTTATTAAAATCTGCAATCGCGTTCTCGTACTGCTTCCACTCGATATATACAAGTCCTCTGCCATAAATAGCTAAAGAATCATTTGCATTTAACTGTAGGGTGTTATTAAAATCCGCGATCGCCTCTTCGTAATGTTCCGAGTCATAGTATGCAATTCCTCTACCGGTATACGCCTCTGCAAGATAGGGATTCAATTCTATTGCTTTGTTATAATCCTGAAGTGCTTTTTCGTACTGCTTTAAAATATAGTATGCTTTTCCACGGTTATAGTAAGCTTCTGTAAGATTAAGGTCCAGTTCTACCGTTTTGTTAAAATCGTCAATGGCGTCTGTACAATTACCCAATGCCCGATATGCAAGCCCACGACCAAGATACGCTTCTGTATAGTTTGGATTCTGCTCAATCGCTTTATTATATTTATTTATAGCTGCCTCATACTGCTGCGAGTCATAAAACACATTTCCGGTGTCATAATAAGTTACCGTGTTGTTTAACACCTCATCCGTATTTGGTTGTCCTGTTGCGATTACAGAATAAGCAAATAGTGCGTATAACAGGAATATCACTAAAATCTTATCCTGTCTACGAATCTTTTTCATCGCTTTCTCTTTATTAATCGAATTAGTATCTTCTGCTTACTTCTGTTTAATGTAAAAACACTATGTCTCAACATATTTTACCTCCACTACATTTGCAACTAAGATTGTATCTTCATCCTTCAATTTCCGGCGTTCCGTTTGCTGTAGCGCATCTCCGTTTAGCATCGTGCTATTTTTTGTGCCTAAATCTTGTATATACAGCCCGTCTTTCTGTCTTACTATCTTAAAATGCTTCCGGCCAATGAATAAAAGGTTATCCACAGATACGACACCCGTAAAATCTTCCCGTCCGAATACCGTTTCTTTTTCTGTTATCCTGATCTCATGATTGTTCGGCAAAATAAGCGTTGCTAATACTGCTTTTGATTCTATAGTAACAGTATCCTGAGAAATCTTAGGTTTATGCGCTATTTTTAGTTGGAAATAATGTATGAGCACTCCTGCTACTATAGCAAATACAATCGCCCAAAAGATATGTGTCCACTGCTCCAGGAGCCATTCAGTAGCTGCTTCGGATGTAGCAATCACAACTAAAGCTATAAGTGCTATTACTACAGATATTATTAATACCAACCGCCTGTTTTTCATCATTTTCTCTATTGCGTTACTTCCTTTTTGATGCTTCTATGAGCGTGATAACTTTTTAGATAATCCCGAGGGCTATAAATACCTTATCATTTTTATGACGTCATCTACCTTTTTTATTTCTTTCTCCAAATCCAATTCCATATAACATTTCTTTCCCGACCCAAAAGACGAAGAAAGAACTATCTGGTTTCCCATGACGGCATAACCATTAACCGGTGTATGTCCAACCACAGAAACTTTACAACCTACTTTCGCTAAAAAATCGTTTATGTGTTTTTTATTGTAATCCACCTGGTGTCGGTTCCAGAGTAAATCAAACAAGTTTCTGTTTGTCAATCCATAGCCCATCTCTTTGAGCTGGATTATATCGTCTATACCGCTAATTTTTTTTACCGGTGCGGCATGGCTAATAAAAACGCCGTTTTGTGTTCTTACCGCTAAAGGTAGCGCTTTAAAAAAATCAATATAGATACTTAACTGATGCTCCCACTCCGTTCCAAATTTGTGTTTCAGCAGCAGCTCGAATTCACGTTTTTGGTTTATTCCGGACTTGTAAACAGCCACGCCTGAGATATGACTCCACTCATGGTTGCCGAGGAGGACATGGAAATTATTTGTGTTTTCATAATGCCACATAACAGAATCCAGAATCTCTATTGAGTTGTCTTCTGCGGTAAACATGCTGTGAATGTAATCACCG
>DAOUUS010000054.1 GCA_030668065.1 Candidatus Methanophagales archaeon | reverse complement strand
TAATGCTCTATCTCCTCCAGTGATAACTCCCGTTTCTTCCTATCCTTCAAATACTTCGCCAGCACCTGATACCCACCGATTTGATACACCCACACGGCTTTTGAAACTCCCTCGAAATACTGCTCCTTGTTGAAATAAACCATTCTGGTCTCTGCATCATACTTCACCCGCTCCACAGTATTCGAGCCGCTCACCGGAAATCCTATTTCCGTTTCGCTCAAAGAAGGATGCTTAAGCAAATGCTGTTCCACCAATTCCTTGCCAAGTTCGCTCAGGTTATTGAACTTTTTGTAATCATGTGGCAGTGGAACCCGCGGGAAATCTATCTTCAGAAACTCCGCATAGCGTTTGCGGTATGTAGGCGAATAAAGAACCGCGTAGATGTAATAAAAAATCTCTTCGGGCGTTGGCTCTGTGCCCAGTGCTTCTTTTAATGCTTCAACATTTAGATACCACTGAAGTAAACATACTATTATGTCTACAAAAACTGTATATAGTATAAGAGTTCCAGTGGAATTACGTAAGACTATGGAAGAGCTGAAAGAGATAAACTGGCAAGAGGAAATAAGACAGCTGGTGGAAGAGCTGGTCAAAACTAAGAGTAAGGAAAGACTACTTGCTGATGCAAAGGAGATAAGGAAAGCTATGAAGGCAGACGTGAGTGCTGCTGAACTAATAAGGGCTGATAGAGATGTCAGATAAAGTAATTCTTGATTCGAGTGTTATTGCAGCGATATTTTTTCATTGCTGCTTCAGAAAGGGAAAAGGTGCCTCTTCTGACTACGGATGGAAAATTGTATGAGAAAGTAAAGTCAAAGCGGAATGTGAAGCTAATATAAGGGTGTGTCAAATGAGCACACCGAGAAATGGGGCATATAAACCTTTACATTTAGATAGCCCACTTTTAGCCCATTGCCACAATCCCATAAACCGCATCCACCACCCCTTGCACCTCAATCGTCCTCTCAATCGCCTTCGCTACCCTTCTATAATGCTCAATCTCCTCCAGTGATAACTCCCGCTTCTTCCGATCCTTCAAATACTTTGCCAGCACCTGATAACTACCGATTTGATACTCCCACACCGCTTTTGAAACACCCTCGAAATACTGCTCCTTGTTGAAATAAACCCTTCTGTTCTCTTCATCGTAACTGACTTTCTCCACCGTATTCGAGCCGCTCACGGGAAATCCTATTTCTGTTTCGCTCAAAGAAGGATGCTTCAGCAAATGCAGTTCTACCAGTTCCTTGCCAAGCTCGCTCAGGTTCTTGAACTTTTCCAGGTCTGAAGGCAGCGGAACCCTCGGGAAATCTATCTTCAGAAACTCCTCGTAGCGTTTGCGATAAGTAGGCGAGTAAAGAACTGCGTAGATGTAATAGAAAATTTCCTCTGCCGTTGGCTCAATGCCTAACGCTTCCTTTATGGCTTGCAAAAATTCGGGAGTGAAGTTTGGTGTGCGTTCTGGTTTGGTGGCTTTATTGTCTGACAATATACCTCTTGATTCATCAGGGTATAAGTAGAGAGGGAAATAGTATGACGCTTCTTTAGTCTTGGTTGAAATCAAACACATATCTGAAATATTGTCAGAAACAAAAACATGCTTAAAAGGTGGCTGTGATAATATCCGCGTTGTGGCAAGAGAGATATTCTCTTTCAATAAGTGCTTCATCAAGGGTTCCCTTGCATCACCTCTTTCAATAATATTCGGATAATAGAAAACAAAGTTGTCATTAAAAGGGCGGTAAGCGTACGGGATAATCTTTGTCTTATAATCAATCTTACGAACTTCTTCTCTTGCTTTTTCTATGCTCCAGTACTTTGTATCTTTAATCATGAGCAATTTACTTATTTCTTCCTTAGGTGATTCTCCAGTAAATGTCTTAAAACGATCAAATAACTCATGTTCTGAAAAAGCAACCATAATTTTGTCCCTTCTAGTCTTCACTCCACTCGACCACACCTTAAATATATCCGTCACCTTCCAGAACTTATCATACTCATCCTGCAAAGCGAAATCCTTTGGCACGAAGAAATATTGTGGCTCTTTCGGCTCAAGCACCAGCCATTCCGTGCTTGTAACATCATTTTTACGAAGATACTTGTATTTTGCATCTTTCAATCCCCAAACATCAGCATAACGAACCTTCTTCTCCTTTAGCGGCTTCTCTAACTTCACGTAAATCGCTATTGCCACTCCCTGCTGAATGTCAAACACGTTCTCATCCTTACCGCCTTCCGGTGTCTTCTCTCCTATTCTCGAAGAGCCATGCAAATTCAGGATATAAATCTCGTCAAAAGTCGAAAGCAGTTCCTTTCGCATTCCCCGATGTATTATACCCGAAAGATACGAGTTGTTAGTGATGTAGCCAAAAATTCCCTTACCTGTCTGGCTTATCTTCCAGTGTGCAAACCTGATGAACTTAATGTAATCGTCAGAAAGCGGCTGAATATTACGCTCTTTCTTCACTTCCCGCTTGTAATCAGCCATCAACTTCTCGATAAACTCCGACTTGTTCTCCGAACTCACGGAATACGGTGGATTACCCAGCACAACCAGAATAGGCACTTCCGCCTTCACCCTCTTCGCTTCTTGACCTTCTTTAGTGAGTTCAGGAAAGATAGTTTCCTGCTTAGGCTCCCTCATCTCTAACGTATTCGTAAGGTAAAACTGGAATCTTTCATGCTCCTTGAACTCATAATCCCATTCCCGCTCCAGAGCCATAGAAACCCTCAAATGCCCTATTATGTACGGCACAATGAGCAGCTCAAAAGCAAAGAACTGCTGTAAGATGTGTCGCTCTATATAAGAAGGCACGAGTCCCCTTAAACCTCGCTTATCCAATTCGCTTAACGCTTCTCGAATCGCACGAAGAACAAATGTCAAAGTCCCTGCTGCGGGGTCAAGCATCATCACATCGTCTTCAGCAAACCCCTTATCCTTTCCAAACCGGCTCTTCAAGAGTCCATGAATTGACCGCACGATATACGAGACCACCGGCAGCGGAGTATAGTAAACACCTAATTGTTCTCTCTGCTTCGGATTATATGTAGCGAGAAACGTCTCGTAAAAATGGATCACAGGGTCTCTCTTTTGCCGAAACGACTCCTCGTAAATAGCAGAAATATGCGTTTTATTCAGGACTCGCACCAGGTCCTCAATAACCCAGCTCAACGATTCCGGCGTGTTTGGACCGCTGAACGAATAAAATATCTTTGCAAGTAGCGGCACACCACGAGGAATAAAACCCCAGGCATTATCCTTGTTTATCTCCGTATCTTTTGCCATCATTTTAGCTGCGAATAGCCCGTAGGTAATAGTTTGTGCGTACAAATCAACAAATCCCTCTTCCGTCAACTCCTCGATAAGTGTAGCTTTAAAAATGTCGTAGAAGCCTTTTATCAATGGATACGGGTAATCCGGGTCCTTCTCCTCCGCAAGCACTTCTTCTAAAATGGACTTTGAGAATCTCGTCTTCTTTGCAAGCACAACAGCTAGTTCAGAAGCACTTTTTAGCTCGGGAGTCGAAAAGCTGTAAAACTCGCTCAAAAGCTCAGAGAACGAATCCAAATTCTCAGGTGCGGGTGGCTTTACATCTTGTAAGGCACTCAGCGAAGATATTTCTGCTTTATATACAAGCTTGCCATCTCGGTAAAGCCGGAATTCCAGAAAGTTGGTCAATATGAGATTTGGTAACGCATCACGATACCTTTTTAGCTGTTCAGACACTTCCACCGCGTGAAGACTGGAATCCGGTTTTTTCGCTTCTATATGCCCTACAATCTCTCCATCTTTACGAATGAGGAAGTCAGGGATACCAACTTCTGTGCGTTTGGGTAAGACAAGAGCTTTTGCATTCTCGTCCATAGATAACACGTGCGAACATTCTTCAAATAGCGCTTTTAAAGCGGGATAGAAGCTCTCCTCTCTGAAACTGCCGCCCGAGTAAATCTCGTGCAGTTCCTTGAGGTACGTGCTGAGAATCTTCTGCGATTTAGCGTTTCCCATTTTGTTAAAAAAGAAAAAAAGGGTGGAAGATACAATATCGCCGCCCGAAATTTCAAGCCGAAGACACGAAATCGCTTGACTTTGGTATCTCCAGCTTCAAGCCCTTCCGTTTCCTCACTTCCATTACCTTCTCGTTGAACAGATTCGGCGGTATTGGCTTGAAACCCGCGAACTCCGTGCTCCATAACGCTCTTCCTTCAGTCGCAGACCTTATGTCACCGGCAAAGCCTAACATCTCTGCCACCGGCGCTTCCGCTTGCAAAGAAACCATATCCTCTTCGGTCTTTATATCAATTATCTGCCCTCTTCTACCTTGCATTTCCCGCGTGACATTACCCATAAGATTCTGCGGTATATTTAGGAATACTTCCTGAATCGGCTCGAGGAAAGTCGCTTTCCCTTGTAGCATAGCAGCGAGCATCGCGCTTTTCGCTGCCGGTATAACCTGCGCAGGTCCGCGATGTATCGAATCCTCGTGCAGTTTCACATCCATCAGCTTCACTTTTACACCCATGCACTTCTCCTTTGCTAACGGCCCTTTCGCCATCACTTCTTTGAAGCTTTCCTGGACCAACTCCATCGTCTCCCGCAGATACTGCACCCCTTTGGTCATATCTATTAACACGTTACCCTCGATGATGCCCACGACATTTCGTGCCTCGATCTTCTCCATGCCCGCTTCAATCAGTTGGTCTCGCATCAAAACCTTGTTTTTGCCTACGACTATCCCCTCTGTTTTTATCTTCTTCACTACGTTCATACCTAAGGGTTCGACCACAATATAGAACTTGTTATGCCGGTTTGGCGATTTACCTTCCACCGGTCCCGCTTTCGCTTCCACCGTCTCACGGAAGACGACAATGGGTGGCGAAGTGATTATAGGGATGTTTTCATCATGATCTATCCGGTTTATTATTATCTCAAGATGCAACTCACCCATCCCCGATACCAGGTGTTCTCCCGTCTCCTCGTTTATCTCGATCCGTATCATCGGGTCTTCTTTACCCAACTTCCGTAGCATTTCTACCAGCCGCGGCAAATCCTTCGTGCTCTTCGCTTCCACCGCAACGGTAACAACCGGCTCACTGTAATGTTTCATACTTTCAAAAGGTACCATATCCGTAGTAGAAAGCGTAGAACCGATTATGGCATCTTTCAAACCCACGAGCGCCGCGATGTTTCCCGCTGGTATCTTTTCTACTTCTACACGCTCCTGACCCATGTATATACTTGCCTGCTGAATCCGGTTCTTTTTGTACAAGCCGGAAACGATCAATTCTTTGCCCTTTTCCACAGTACCACTAAATAGTCGCCCGGTGGCTACTTCTCCCGCATGCGGGTCCACCGTGATACTGGTAACCATAAAAGCTACGTCTCCATCTCTATCACATTTCGCCATGCTCTGCCCTATCTCGCTTGTTTCGTCACCATGCCATATTACCGGCATTCGTTGCTTCTGCGCTTCTAAGGGGCTGGGAAGATGTTCAGTAATCATATCAAGAATGGCTTCATAACCCGGGCATTTCAACGCCAGCTCTTTCATGTTTTCCGCTTTACAGTAATCGTATACATCATTGAAGCTAACCTTTGTCTTCTGCATAGACGGAACACTTATAGACCAGTTATACAGTGCGGAACCGAAAGCGACATTGCCTTTTGCAGCATCCAGCTTCCATTCCTCGTATTTATCCTTCTTCATACCCTTTATCAGCTTGTTTATCTTGTCTATTATCTTCCCGAGCTGGGCTTGCATCTGTTGCGCATCTACTTTCAGCTCGTTTATCATCCGGTCAACCTTGTTAATGAAAAGAACGGGTTTCACGTTCTCCTTCATCGCCTGTCTCAGTACGGTCTCGGTCTGTGGCATCGCGCCTTCTACGGCATCCACGACAACAACTGCACCATCAACGGCTCTTAACGCCCTCGTCACATCCCCGCCAAAATCTACATGGCCTGGGGTATCAATAAGGTTTATGAGGTGGTCTTCACCTTTGTAAGAATAAACCATAGACACGGTTGCTGCGAATATTGTTATCCCTCTCTCTTGCTCCAGATAATAGGAATCCGTGAATAATTGCTCGCCCGCTAATTCTTTCGATATTATCCCTGCACCCGCAAGGAGATTATCAGTCAAGGTGGTCTTCCCGTGGTCTATATGGGCGATGATACCTATGTTCCTTATCACATCCGACTTGTCCATCAGGACTTTTACCTTTTCCACTGCCTTCTTTCCTCTCGTTGCCATTTCTATTTCTCCATTTGTTTTCCTACTTTTATTTGAACGAATTTACATTTAAACATATCTTATAAAATGTACCTTTTATATGATGTATCTATTACATGATGTATATGATAGTACATAGAAGCCCGGGTGGTGTAGCGGCCTATCATTGAGCCCTGTCGAGGCTCGGACTCGGGTTCAAATCCCGACCTGGGCGTTAATTGAAACGGATAAGGTTGTGCCGTGTTGTATGATGAAACACAGGCACTATATTTGCGTAGAGGTAGATTCGTTGGTGTGGGGTGCTCCCCCCCTCCCACCAGAGAAGGTGGGCATCCTCGCTATAGCCCTATATTATTACAGTTGTGTTTGAGACTACGGAGGTTGATAAACTCCCGCGGCAGGCAAAGTATCCTGTCCCAGTATAGGATTGCACTGCGGTGCCGTGTCGAAAAAGCATATTTCGGTTACCCGAGAAAAAAGTACAATCATATTGGAAAAAATATTGCTGTGTTCGTAAGTTTTATGTGGCTTCGGTGCGGATATGTAAGTATACGCGATGGATGTGGTTAGGAGTGTAATAAAATGCTTGAATGGATCGTTGCTCTAATTCTGTTTTTTTGTGGTGTTGTTCTTATTTCACTGTATTACTTTGAAATACGAGAGAACCGGGAGTTACGACTGAAGTTGAAAGTAGCTAACGAGGCTATTGACCCAAATTCAAGTAAAAGGTTAGAATCGCCGGAACGTTTCATTGAGCCGAATGGACAAAAGACTAATCATGATTCTGTTTTCGCTGCTACTTTTGAAGATGTGGAGATGGATAGCATTGAAGAGTCTTTGAAAACTATGATTGCTAAGGCGGAGCGGAAGATACTTATCGTTTCGTCCTGGATTACAGAAACTGCCTGGCGAAGGATTAAGTGGGATGTTGTTAAGTTTGTTAAGAATGGTGGTGAGTTGAGTGTCTTTTTGAAAGGTGATGCTTATGATTTCGCCGGTGGGCGCAGTGATCGCTCTGTGGTTGATGAAGTTATCGCCTTGGGCGGGATTCTGAGATGTAGTATAAAGCCTTTATATTTTCCCCTCCTTCCATCTATATTTCCTCTTCCTAATATTAAAACCAAAAAGGAGAAAAGCCATTGTTTTGTAAAGCTCCTCTTCCAAAACATTTTCACAAATTTTCTTCCAATGCTTTCAGTATCTCCCGTCTGTCCTCTTGCTCCAGCATCATCAACATATCCTCTACCATCTGCTTACCAATCGACCTCGGTATCGCTACCTCAATAGGTCCGAATTGCAAGTGATACCCATCGTTCGCTATAGTGTGCATCACCCTTATACTTCGCAAGAAAAGATCCGTTCTCGCATCATGCACAATCTTACTATCCCCTGCTAAGACGAATGATATTATTACGCGCTTCTCACTCCCCTCTTTTTTGCTTATAATTTTCCACCATATTTCACATCACTTTTCGCGTTTTATATCTTTTACGAACACACTTACCTCTTTCTTCAGTTCTACAACATACGGCCCCTCTTCTCTTCTCAGCTCCACTATTCCTGCTATCGCCATCTTCTCGATATGTGCCTTACCCACGGTGAACTGACGAAAAAATGGGGGATCTTTACTACATTCCTTGATTAAATCCGCAAGTTTAGCCTTTCCCCCTAACTGCACCAATACCTGCATCACTTTTATCCGATAGGCATGACTCAGCCCCGCACATATCTCACCCGCTTCAAAAGGATCGCTTACCTCTCTACCTTCCACTTTATTCTCCATACTCACCACTTAAAGATTATTAGTTATCAAGTATATATTTTATGATTGTTGATAACTATTTATAAAGTTTTTGGAGATAGCCATTCCACTTGCTTTTCAGCTATTTTCATTAATTGAGACGTGCCGGCATAATTTAATATGGCAGAACGAATTTTTTTAAAGCAATTCAATATATATGCTACATTAGAAAGGAAATATAGATGGCAATCAAGAAAAGCGAATTATACAGCTCGCTCTGGAAAAGCTGTGACGAGCTAAGGGGCGGAATGGACGCCTCGCAATACAAAGACTATGTTTTGGTCTTGTTGTTTGTTAAATACGTATCAGACAAATACGCAGGCGATAGTTATGCCACAATTGTAATACCAGAAGGCGGCAGTTTTAAGGATATGGTTGCCCTAAAAGGCAAAAAAGACATTGGTGAGGGCATAAATAAGATCATAGCAGAGCTGGCAGAAGCCAACGACTTGAAAGGCGTAATAGATGTCGCGGATTTCGACAATGCCGACAAATTAGGCAAAGGCAAGGAAATGGTTGATAGGCTCTCGAATCTCGTAGGTATATTTCAAGCCGAAAGC
>DAOUUS010000109.1 GCA_030668065.1 Candidatus Methanophagales archaeon | reverse complement strand
CAAAGAAAGGGAATTACACCATAAATGTTTCGTCAATAATAAACGGAGCTGCCGATAGTGTGGACGCTCTTACTGTGGAAGTGATCGCTTTGCCGGGAGATGTTAACGGCGATGGTAAAGTGAACTATAGGGATTTAGTAGATGTTATAGACCATTGGGGCGAATCAGGCACGATATATGACGTAGACGGAAGCGGAACTGTCGGTTATTCGGACCTGGTCTTTATAGTGGACCACTGGACAGGTTAAAAAGTTCGCACACTCTCTGGACTGTCATATGAATTTACAGTGACAGAGCAGTGAATGAATGCGTTCTTTTTTCCTTTTATTTTATTTTAAAAATAATCACCTACATGTTCAATCGCTCGGGCAAGAAGTTCTGCGCTTTTATCTATGTCTTTTAAGCTTAATAACTCCACCGGTGAGTGGATATACCTTGTGGGTACACCAATAACTCCCGTGGGTACGCCGCTTCTTGTAAGATGAATTATAGCTGCATCGGTCATGCCGCCTTCGGACACACTGAGCTGGTAATCAATTTTGTAACGAGCTGCCGTATCCTTAAGCCATTTCAGTACAGAAGGTGGTGTAATTATACCACGACCCGAAGCATCAGAGACGGTAATCGCAGGCCCTTTGTCTAACTCGACCGTGGCGTCTTTCTTTTCTAGACCCGGATGCCCACCCGCGATGTCTGTATCAATGGCGATAGCAACATCCGGATTAAGCTCGAATGCCGCCGTTCGTGCTCCCTTTAATCCAACTTCCTCTTGCACTGTACCTACGGCATATACCTCGAATTCGGTATTTGCTCGTTTTAGTGCTTCTATCATTATCGCAACACCGGCACGGTTGTCAAAAGCTTTGCAGGTCACTCGTTCGTTCTTGAGTGTAGCGAAATGCCCGTCTATTGTGACAGTAGTTCCAATAGCGATGCCCAGTTGCTCCACTTCTTCCTTACTGCTTGCACCTACATCTATGAACATATCTTCAGCTTTTATCGGCTTCTCCCGCTCCTCCTTCTTCATCCTGTGTGGTGGTTTCGAGCCTATAACGCCGGTCACAGCACCACTGTCTGTATGCAAAACCACTCTTTGATTGAGCAACGTCTGATCAAACCAGCCACCGATGGTTGAGAATCGCAAAAAACCTTCCTCTTCTATATACTTTACCATTAGCCCTATCTCATCAAGATGCGCCGCTATCATAACAGACGGTTTTTTGCCTCTCTTCGTGGCTATCAAATTCCCTAAGCGGTCCGTCTTTATTTCGTCCACATACGGTTTTAGCTCTGTTTCTACTATTGCCCCTATCGCATCTTCGTAGCCGGAAACACCATGTGCCTCTGATAATTGCGCCAACAAGTTCTTTATTTCTGTCATTTTTATCCTCGCGTTATATTACAAATTCTGTGTTTATGCCTTTATAAAACATCTATTACACAACCACCCGGTACTTACCATAAATCACATAGACATTCACTAACAGCACTATAAACGCAGCAACGAAGAACCAATCCTTTATGCTCGTATCTTCCCATTCCCGTTCGATATGCTCACCGATATTAGCGTAAATCTCAGCCAGCGTCTTTTCATTTACGGATTTGTAGTACATCCCGCCGGTATCCACAGCTATTCGTTTCAGCGTTACCTCATCGAGCTCAGCATATTGCGGATTGCCAAAGAAATCGTAGCCTAAGACCACCGGCGCCTCAGAGCCAAGTCCCACGGTATAAACCTGTATCTTGTTTGTCTTCGCGAACAGAACCGCTTCCTGCGGGCTCACGACACCGGCATTGTTCACGCCGTCACTCAATAAAATAACCACTTTCTTCTTGTTCGGTATAGAAGTAGCCATGTCAATAGCGAGCGTGAGCCCGTCACCCATTGCTGTTCGCCCTGTTCTCTGTTCTATACCTCGTGTTTTGTCAATCGCCTTATCTTTGAATGGCGTGAGATAACTCGCGGTTGTTGCACCGGATTCGAAGATGACGATGCCCACGTTATCCTTCGGGTTCAAATTCGTTATCAGAGTTTCGGCTGCGCTTTTCGCGGCTTCCAGTCGCGTGGGCTGATAATCGGTTGCCTGCATACTGCCGGAATCGTCAATAGCCAGAACCACGTTGACACCCTCTTTTGCTTGCTTCCACGGAATTAGCGGGTCTGCAAGACCGACAATAATCAATGCAAGCGCAATTGTAATGAGCACGAACGGTAAATGCGCTCGGAGCTTGAGGCTTCGTTTGTTCTTAGCCGTGGCGGCCTTTACAATACTCAAAGCACTGAATTTTAGTGCTGCTGCTTTCTTCTTTCTGCAATAACGCCTGTAAAACCATAATAGGAAGGGTATAATCACTAAGAATAGCAGTACCAGCGGTTCACCGAAATTCAAGCCCATGCACGCATCACCTCACCACTCTTCTTTCTCGCATCTTGAAAAACGTTTGTAACGGTATGTAAAACGGCTCGCTCGTGTTCATCTTGATTATATCCACATTCAATCGCTTCAAAGTCGTTAAAAAAGCTTCACGGCTCGTCCTCACGAGTTCGGTATATCGCATCCTGAACTCAGAGTCAGAAGTATCCACGAGTATTTGCTCACCGGTCTCGTAGTCCTCCAGAAAGGCATAGCCTATATCCGGGAGGTCTTCTTCGTGCACATCTGCTATATCTACTAAGATCACATCGTGTTTGCTCTTAAGCTGTTTAAGCGGCTTCTCAAAATCGGGCGTCAAGAAATCCGAGATGATAAAGATTATGCTTCGTTTTTTTATGACCTTGTTCAGGTAAGATAACGCGGTTCTGATGTCGGTAGTTTTGCTTTTCGGCTCGTGATATATAAGTTCACGCAGCAGTTTTAGTATATGCTTATTGCCTTTTCTTGGCGGCACGAACTTCTCTACTCGATCAGTAAACAAACACAGACCTACGTTGTCGTTATTCCTCAGAGCGGCGAACATCAAAGAGGCTGCGATGTCGTAGCAAACGTCTTTTTTGCTGCGCTTAAATCCGAATTCGTTACTTGATGAAAGGTCAAACACGATGAACAATGTCAGGTCTCGTTCTTCGATAAATTCCTTGACAAAGGGTGCATTTAATCGCGCCGTGACGTTCCAGTCAATAGCTCTAACATCATCCCCGGGTACATATTCACGGACCTCCGAGAATTCTATACCTCGACCTTTGAATATCGAATGGTATTCCCCGGATATAAGTCCGTCGACTAATACTTTCGTCTTTAGTTCTATCTTTTTTACTCGTTTCAGTACCTCTTTTACTTGTGGCATTGGTGTTGTATCATCCTCTTTAAACAGTTTCTCAGTCCCTCTCTTCTTCGTTCTCCCATTCCAGCATATACTTCATCCCCAGCGCCTTTAGCTTTTCTTTATCCACTTGCGTTCCTATCGTGTACTGGCCGATAAACTTCTCGAACTCTGTGTGTAACGAATGAAAAGCTGGCTGTTCGGCATAAGGTAATTCACTATCCAATCGGAATTCGTATTTCATCTCGAAATGTACCGCAGACTTTGTCAACTGCTTAAGCGCGTCAAAGTCCAGCGAATGGTACATCGGCGTAGGTATATCCTGCACTTTTAACCTCACTACTTTATCTTGCGGATTGCATTCCTGGATACGCTGTTTTAGTACCGTTCCGAGCTCTTGTGCATTGAGTGTGCTGCAAACAACCGGCTCCAAATCCGTCATCGCTCGTATCTTTAATGGCTGAAATACGACTTCTGCTTCTCTATCTTCTATCAGGTTTACTTCTAAGAAGCCTTTTGTGTCGTTCACCTCGTTGAAGCTGAATCTTTCGGTTGAGCCTGCATAGTATGCGTTTGCTTTTACTTTCGTGTAGCCGTGAAAATGCCCTAAAGCGATATAATCAAAATCCGTTAAGTTGTCAATACCGACAATTTGCTCGTTGAATTCGCCCATCAGGAAAGTCGGCTGTCCCGCACCAGGAACGCTTGCGTGAAGTAGCGCGATATTGAACCCTGCGTTATTTGGCGTCAGTTTATTCTTCTCCGCTTCTATATCATCGCAATGCGGAACAGCATGGACACTTATGCCATCCAACGCAACGGTTTTATAAAACGATTCATAAATCACGTGCACATCTGGAATGTGCTCAAACAGGCTGAGGACACTGCCCGTCTCCTTCAAACGCGGAGTATCGTGATTACCAGAAATCGCTACAAATGGGATGCCGGCAGCACTTAATCGTATCAACTGGTTGAGCACGAACGAGATAGCACGGTTTGTCGGTCGTACGGAATCGAAGAGGTCACCGGCATGTATCACGGCGTCCGGCTTCGCTTTTAACGCATAATCCACGAATTGTGTGAATGCCTCGTAGGTATCCACTTCTCGTTGGTTCAGGCCGGTCGCCACATCCATCTTGCGGTACGCGGAATAACCTATGTGTGTGTCCGCAACGTGAAATATCCGTTTCATTTGTTTGCACTATGTTATGGAAACGCCTTATCATAAGTATTTTTTTATTTGTTTGGGAAAGAAAGGTTGTGTAAAAATCTGTGTATTCTGGTTAGCTAAGACACATCCTCAAATCAAGGGATAATCATTGCCCCTCTTTTTCGTAGTCGCTCAAGTATTCCCTCAATTCTAATAGTCTTGTTGCGAAATAACCCTTAAATGGAAGATACAACTGCCACCTATTATCCACCCCTCCGTTTCAGCGGCACTTCAAATGATAATTCCACATACCATAAAAAAATGATGGCAGAGAGACAAAAAACTCGCTCTCTGCCTTAATCTTTGTGTTTATATCATTTATTCTCTTTCTTGTCGTCTTTCAGTCGCTCTTGCATATACTCGGCAACGCTATCTCTGCCGCCCCAGCCAACTGCGATCCCAATAGCGACTCCAATACCTATCGCAAGACCCCAGGCCAGCGGAATGACAAACGCGTATATGATTGTCGTGTCAATGAGTAACTGGTCCATCGCTAATACCAGCACTATTACTACCATGATCGCCTCCAACACCGGTGCTAGCATATTCGTGAGAGGAATCTCATTTGTGTCCAATGCTTCTTCTATCCATTTCATGGCGAAAGCGATCAGTAACAGTCCCACTACCAGCACGATGGCTGCTGCGATCAGACGCGGGAAGTATAACGCAATCAGTTGCATGATGCTTGACAGGAACTCTATCCGTAACACATCTACGGCGGCCATGATGGCGATGATGTAAATAAACCATCTAACCACGACATCAAAAAGTCGTGAAATAGACCAGCCCGAGCTCTGCAACCAATTTCCCGTATCTACTTTCTCTAGGGCTTTGTCCACGCCAAGTTTATCAACCAATATTCCTACGGCTTTCCCGATAAGACGCCCTGCAATCCATCCTATTAACAGGATTATTAACGCACCAATGATCATCCCTATTGCATCGACAAGGGTAACTTTTGTAAAACTTGCTGCTAATTCTTCAAACATTTTTTTTTCTATCACCCCCTAGTTGTTTTTAATGTTGCACTTATGTCATTGCCCACTACTAAATACTCGGACACAAGAGCTATGACAAAAAGGCTTTATGAGTATATAAAGTTTGCGTATGCCCTAATTTAGAACGGACTCACAAGAATAGCTATTTTAATCGTTGCACTATCGCTCTTACCGCATCGTCTGCATTCAGATCAACAGTATCAAATTCCATGAACTTCTTTAGCACATGCGCTTCTATCGTCCTAAGTCCTTCTTCGGTCCGCGCTTCCATTCTCAGGATGATCACCGGTGACGTGTTCGAGCGGCGTACCAATGCCCAACCATTCTCCGCCAGGAACTCTATCTTCACACCGTCTATATCGTT
>DAOUUS010000088.1 GCA_030668065.1 Candidatus Methanophagales archaeon | reverse complement strand
TCGTTAAGCACAACGATGCTATCCACATCGTATTTCTTCATTATCTTCGCCGCTTCTCGAACATTCAGGTTTTCATCACCCGTCACTACCTCGCGCACCATTATTTCCCTCAGCGGTATATCTGTCTCCATTATATCTTCACTTAATAACTATTATGAATGCTTAACTTAAATATTAATGAGTATGGGTATGAAATACGTAATTTTAATTGGAGATGGAATGGCGGATTATCCTATTCCTGAACGTGAGAGCAAGACGGCCTTGCAGATAGCAAATACGCCGAATCTTGATTTCATCGCTACTGCGGGTATGTGCAGCCGGGTAAAGACAATACCTGAGGGCATGGCGGCGGGAAGCGATATTGCCACTCTATCCCTTCTTGGATATGACCCTGCAAGATATTACACTGGCAGGGGTCCGCTGGAAGCGATGGGTATGCACATACCTCTTGAGGATGGAGATATAGCGTTTAGATGCAATCTCATAACCGAGGAAGAAGGAAGAATAGCGGATTACAGTGGCGGGCACATATCCGATGAAGAGGCGCGAGACCTAATAGATGCACTTAATAATGCGTTTCGGGCGGACGAGGAAGTAATTGAGTTTTATCCTGGGGTTAGCTATCGAAACGTCCTGGTTCTCAAGTCTGAGTCGGGAGATAAATGCGAAGGCGGGATAAATATGGGTTGTGCGCCCCCACATGACATCCTTGGTGCGTTATTAGACGATGCGCTACCAAATGACGAGTTATTACGGCATATTATCATTACCTCGAAGAAGATACTGAATGACCACGCGATAAATGAGCGAAGGGTAGCGAGTAATAAGAGGCGTGCGAATATGGTTTGGCTCTGGAGCGGCGGCAGGAAGCCTACAATGCCTGAGTTCCGTGAGCTGTATGGGGTAAGCGGTTCGGTGATTTCGGGTGTTTATCTTGTGAAAGGAATTGGAACGTGTGCGGGTCTGGATGTGATAGACGTGCCGGGTGCTACGGGATATATAGACACGAATTACGAAGGCAAGGCGGACTACGCATTACGCAGCTTGAAAGAGCAGGATTTTGTGATGGTCCATGTCGAAGCGCCGGATGAAGCAGCACATATTGGCGATATAGAGATGAAAGTGAAAGCGATAGAGGATTTTGATGCTTTAGTGGTGGGTAGGATGTTAAAGGGCTTAGAGGCTGAATATTGTGATGTGGGCTATAAAATATTAGCCTTACCTGACCATTACACGCCGGTGTCGTTGAAAGTACATACAAAGGAGCCCGTGCCTTTTGCAATCTATGATTCGCAGGTACATGCAGACCACAAAAAGGAAGCCGGTAGTTTTTGTGAATCGTTCGCGCTGAAAAGCGACTTAGGCGTGCTGGATGCACGAGCACAAGATTTGATGCGTTTCTTCTTCGGATACAGCAATAAATAGTTCAAAACAACTCAAAAATCGAAATTCACAGTGATTTCCTCACCCGCAAGTCGTTCCAAAGTTTCTAACAAAAGCCGCTCTTTCCTTGTACGTTCCTCATCCAGCGAAACTATGTGCCTCTTCGATCTGGCAGTGCCTTCTTGTAATCGCGATAGTTGCCCCTTAGCGTGAGTAATTGACTGCGCGATCTCGATTCTATCTTCGTGTATCGTCATATCCGATAACTTAGCTCTTGTCTCTTCGATTCTTGATTCTAATAGCACATGTTTTCCTTTTAGCGCGGATAGCTCAGAGCTTAACAGGTGGTCTATCCAGTTCAGTGTCTTGTCGCGCTTTCGATCCTTCAGGATTGTTGTGTCTCCTTCCACGATATTACGTATCGCGATTAAAAACGCATTTATATCTTCTGCGAGTGCCTGAATTGGAGATGCCAGAATAGAATAAATCGCTCTTCGCTCTTCCGAAGTGAGTGTATGCCGCCCGGTCTCATCCTGCTTCTGTAATAGCTTTAGTTCTTTGTTAATAGGCGAGAACAAATTACGAATCTCCGATTCGAGCGCACTTAAATCCGCTTTTAATGTGGATAACTCAGTTTCGAGTTCTTTGAACCGTATCCATTCTTCTCCCTCTTCAATCGCCCTAAATCTTTTCTCTTCTGTTTCTATGCTCCTTTCGGATGCAGAGCACTCTTCTTCTTGTTCATGAACGTTCTCGTTTTCCTGCTCTATCTCCGAGTTTATAGCTTTTATATTCTGTACTAGCTCTGGTACCCGCTCTAAATTCATGATTTTGCTTTCTTTGCCCTTTAGTGGTGTGACAAGCAAATTAAGAGTAGCTCTCAGCCGGCTGATTTCTGCAACTACTTCCTTTACCTCATCGGGAAAGAGAGACCGAACATGGTAGAGGGTCTTCGCGGATTTATCAAGCACGAATTTTATGTTGGATGCTGTTGTGTCGTAAAAGGCTAAAACCGTTTTATAATCGGTTTTGGTCGGAATCGTAATCTTTTCTGTCAGCGAATACAGATTCTTTACCAGTTTATCGCGGTTTGGCAAGCCGATCTTTACGATGGCATCAGGTATATCCGCCTTTTGTTTGGCATCCTGAAGTTTGGACGTTTTTTGCTTGAGTTTATCGCGCATCGTCCCTATCCCGCCATATAACTTATCAGCATTCGTACTCAGACCACGAAATAGCGAGTTCGATACCAGGTCCAACCAGCTATCTATTTCATCAAATGCGACTGTGGACGGTAGTTCTTCCTTACTAATGATTCTTTTTAGCCACTTCACATAGTTATGTAGGAGATAGTTAGGTTTATAGTTTTGCGTTCGCTATGTGCCAGGGTTAATACAGTGTAGAGTAAAGTCAAAGCAAGTGCGGAGATGTGGTATAGAACTTATCCAAGCGCACCGAATCGCCATAGAACTAATAGAATACGGACTGATGGAAATATTGAAAACTGGGAAAAAAATAGAAGGACGTTTGTTTAATACAATAATGTAATGTACTGTACGGTATCTATCCCTCAGAGATGAAAATAGAGCAACTCGGTGAAATAGGATTAATAGAACGAATAACAAAAAAATTCAGGGTGAACACAGAAAGCATAGCAGTAGGTGCAGGCGAGGATGACTGCGCTGTTATAGAGTTAGCACGAGCAGACTACAAATATCTCGTTGCCACTACGGACATGCTGCAAGAATCCACGCATTTGCCCGTAGGTATCTCGCCTTTTCAGATAGGTTGGAGTGCGGTTGCCGTTAATCTAAGCGATATTGCCGCGATGGGTGCTCGTCCTTATGCTTTCACAATTGCAATGGGCCTTCCTGCGCACACCGAGACTGCGTTTGTGGATGCGATGGTGGAAGGGATAGCAGATTGCGCGTCAGCCTATGATACCGCAGTAGTTGGGGGAGACATAACGAGAAGCAAGGAGCTTATCTTAACCGGTACCTGCTTCGGGTTTGCAGATAAGCCGGTAAGGCGAACAGGAGCAAAAGTCGGTGACTTAATATGCGTGACCGGCTCGGTTGGCAACGCTGCGCTTGGCTTAAAAATATTAAAAGAAGGGTTGACGGTGCCGCAAAAAGTAGAGGAAACCGCGAAAAAAGCACTTTTTCAGCCGGTACCGAGAATACCGGAAGGTATTAGTCTCGCTGACTCCGGATTAGTTACCTCTATGCTTGATATTAGTGATGGTCTCGCGCTTGCTCTAGCCGAACTCGCAAGAAGTAGCAAAGTCGGTTTTGAGATATATGAGGCTAAAGTGCCTGTACTGAGCGAAGAGATGAGGGCTGCGTTGCGTGACGTTGATCTTCGTGAGCTTGCATTCTTTTACGGTGGTGACTACGAATTGCTGTTTACCGTGGATGCGGACGTATTAGCAGACGAATTTGCAACGCTGCAAAAAAAAGTTGGTATTAGCGTTATAGGTGTGGTAGTGCCGTCTGAAGAAGGTATTTGTTTTAAAACTGGGCAAGGGAAGGAGCAGATAAAAATAAAGGGGTATCAGCATTTTTAGTTATTGCGACACTCTTTGTGGGGTGTACGGAAATCAAAAAACGCTAAAAAATCGAAAAGCTTTTAAAGACCGGTGATAAAAAGGTAGTTTAAGTCATCGGCTCGTGCTTAATACAGGCCTTGTACTTAAGTACGGGGTATAGTGACTTGTGCATCCGTAGAACTTTATAACCCCCTATAACAATTTTTATGCTGAAATGGTGCTTAATTAGCCGATAAAAAGGGGCGCAAATGTCTCATAAATGTTTAATCCCGTTTTTTATAATCGGTTAGTGGAATGACAATAGAAAGAAATATATGTGTTTTCGACTTTATTTAAAGTAGGTGAGGAACACTTTAAATATTTTATCATTAAAATGCAAAAATGCACCCTATCAGTTTATTAAAGGAAGCACAATAAATGGTAAAAACAAACGAAAACGGTGAAAAAGTAAAATCCATGGAAAGCTGGATTTGGGGTGCTGCTTGCAGTATAAGAGGCGCAGCAGATGCACCCAAGTTCAAAGAATTTATTCTACCATTAATATTTGTAAAGCGACTGTGTGATGTGTTTGACGATGAGATCGACCGTATAACAGAAAAAGTAAAAACCAGAACCAAAGCCCTGCAATTGGTAGACCGTGATAAAAAATTGGTACGTTTTTATCTGCCCATTAAACCAAAAGACCCCGAAAATGAAAGAACATGGGATGTAATCAGAACGCTGTCTGATAAAATCGGGCAGGAACTCACCGATAAACTTCGTGACATTGCCAAAGAGAACAAAGACCTGCAGGGAATCATTGACCGTATTGACTTTAACGCCACCACACACGGGCAGCGTGATATTGACGATGACCGTCTAAGTAAACTCATTGAAAAAATATCCGAAAAGCGTCTGGGATTGAAGGATGTAGAGCCTGATATTATCGGGCGCAGTTATGAATACCTGATACGCAAGTTTGCCGAGGGCAGCGGAAAAAGTGCCGGAGAGTTCTATATACACCTACTGAAGTAGGTTTTATCATGGCGAAGATCATGGATGCCGAGTCGGGCATGGAAATTTACGATCCCTGTTGCGGCAGCGGCGGGTTGCTCATTAAGTGCGAACTGGTGATGGAAGAAAAAATGGTGCTGCGCTCAAAAGAGAAGTATGCACCACTTCAACTGCACGGCCAGGAGTTTACGCCTGGCACATGGGCCATGAGCAAAATGAACATGGTGATACATGACATGGAGGGCGAAATTGAAATAGGCGACACGTTAAAAAATCCCAGGTTCAAAGACGGTGGTAAACTGAAAAAGTTTGACCGTGTGGTAGCCAATCCCATGTGGAACCAGAGCAAAGACAGCTTACCCTATATCACTGACAAATTTTTCACTGATGAGGAATTGGAACGTTTCCCGGCAGGCTCCTGCGGGGGTAAGATTGACTGGGGCTGGATTCAACATATTTACAGCAGCCTGAACGATACCGGCAGGGGAGCTGTGGTTCTGGATACCGGGGCTGCCAGCCGCGGAAGCGGCAACCAGGGGAGCAACAAAGAGAAGGAGTGCCGTAAATGGTTTGTTGAAAATGACCTGATCGAAGGTGTGATCTACCTGCCTGAAAATCTGTTTTACAATACCTCTGCACCGGGTATTATCATTTTCCTGAATAAAGCTAAACAGCACAAAGACAAGATTTACCTGTTGCACGCAGGCAAAGAGTTTGAAAAGGGTGATCCTAAAAATTACATCACACAGGAAGGTATAGAACACATTGCTGAAGCTTACAATGCCTTTAAGGAAGAGGATAAATTTGCCCGTCTGGTTGATAGGGATGAGATTGTAAAGAATGATTATAATATTTCACCCAGCCGGTATATACAGATTAATGATGCCTACATCTACCGCCCCATTGAAGAGATTGTAGATGAACTCAGGGAACAGGAGAGTGCATATAAAATCATTGACGCTGAAATTAAATACATTTTGGAAAAGTTGGGTGTATGATGTTCAAAGATGTTATTTGGAAGGGGTCATTAGTTCGGTAAGTAAAAAGGGTCATTAGTTCGGTAAGTGTATTTGAATTTGGGTCATTACATCGTACAGTGTTATGACGTTTTACAGACATCCGGTCTAAGATCATAGACCACCTCACTCAGCTTGTATTCGAATTTTTCAATCAATACAGCAATATCCTGGTCTTTAGCACGGTAAAATACCTCAATCATCTGTTTTTCCAAGCAAATAGTAGCCCAGACATATTCGCTGATAAACTCCTTGCCTACTTTAAAAGCTTCATTTCCGGACAGAGATGTTCCCATCATTATCAACCATTCTGAAGTGTATCCGCCCCTTAGTAAGTGGTAGTTTCCCCAGGGGGATTTTTAGAGAATTGTTTAGTATTCTGACGGGATTTATCTGCTCTAACGACTTATTTCTATTCTTCCATGCACTGAGATCGTTATATTGCCCAACAAAATGCGGTGATTTTGCATGCATGTCTTCCAGATTTGCGAAAGCTTCTTTAGTCCAGAACTTCACATTAAACCATCCATTGAAGTTCTCGATGCTCCCGTTCATCCAAGGGCTCTTAGGATT
>DAOUUS010000246.1 GCA_030668065.1 Candidatus Methanophagales archaeon | reverse complement strand
ACTTTTTTATGCCTCAATATCCAACATTCAACTAAAACTTCTTATTTCAGAATGAAAACAACGTTCTTATCTCAGAAACCATTTTTGGATTGATCATGGTGTTAGAGGTGATGAAGGCCGTCTAAAGCTGCCATAGCGTTGACTTTAGCAAGTTCTTTAGCCTTCATCAAGAACAGAATAAGCGGGAATATGTTAAGTGCAGTCGCTAAATATTTACCGTTTTTTTACCTCGTGCTTATCGCAGGTGCCGAAGCAATAACTACTTTTTACAAGCCGTTTTGGGGGCTTGTTTGTCACGCTCTCATCATGTTCTGCCTATACGGTCATGCGATAGTTCTGTATCCCACCGCAAAAAGAAGCTCGTTTCTACTTATGTCCCTCGCCCTTGCACCCCTTATCCGGATACTATCTCTTTACGCGCCTCTTGCCAGTTTCACGTATTTACAGTGGTTCATTATATTGAGCTTACCGCTATTTACCGCTACAGTCATTATAATCGTATTTCAACAGCTCAAAGCACGCGACATTGGGCTTGTCCTAAAATCACGACAAATTCCGGTGCAATTTGTTATTTGCTGTACCGGCATACCTTTTGGCTATATCGAGTATCTCATCTTGAAGCCCGAGCCTCTGATACCGGAACTTTCCTTTCGGACCCTTATAGCACCGGTGATTATCCTGTTGCTTTGCACAGGACTCATGGAAGAACTGGTTTTCCGTGGTATTATCCAGCACAATGCCGTCACATATTTCAATCCCGGCATAGGTATTTTCTTCGTGGCACTTCTTTTTGCTGTTCTGCACATTGGAAACATGTCACTACTGGATGTTGTCTTTGTATTCCTGGTCGGCTACTTCTATTCTTATGTCGTACTGGCTACAAACACTATTGCCGGTGTCACTATTTCCCACGGCGTAACCAATATTGTACTGTTCCTGCTTCTGCCTCTGCTCTGGACGGTTTGAATATTTATATTATGCAAAGATTATTAGTAAAAGAAGGAGACAACCCATGACCTGGCAAGAGGAACTCGAGGAAAACATTTGTACCGTCGCGCAGTTGAAGGAATACATAGATTTGAGTACGGACGAGGAGCAGCATTTACGTGAAATTATGGAAATACACCCTATGAGTATTACCCGCTATTACATGTCATTAATAGATAAAAACGACCCTAACGACCCAATAAGGAAGATGGCGGTTCCTTCGGAAGAAGAGTTTAGCGTGATAGGCACCTATGACACGAGTGGCGAACAGGAAAACACAAAGATGCCGGGTTTGCAGCATAAGTATCAGCAAACTGCTTTGATCTTAGCCACGAATAGTTGCGCTATGTATTGCCGGCACTGTTTCCGAAAAAGGCTGGTTGGTCTTCCCACAGAAGAGACATTGCGTAGATTCAACGATGCGGTAAAATATATAGAAACGCATAAAGAGGTAAATAATGTGCTTATAACAGGGGGAGACCCGTTTGTATTACCCACAAACGTAATCGCGCAATTTCTGGATAAGCTCTCACCTTTCCCGCATTTGGAGTTCATACGATTCGGAAGCCGAGTCCCTGTGACATTCCCGAATAGAATCCTGGACGACAAGGAGTTATTGACGTTACTGAAGAACAACACCACGAAAAGTAAACGGGTATATGTAGTAACACAATTTAACCACCCAAAAGAGATTACACCAGAATCCGCGGACGCTGTGGATGCGCTCATTCGTTCTGACGTGATAGTAAATAATCAAACGGTTTTACTGCATGGTGTGAACGATAATCCCGAAACTTTAGCGGAATTGCAAAATAAACTTGTCGGCATCGGTGTAAATCCCTATTACGTCTTCCAGTGCCGCCCGGTAAAGCGTGTAAAGAGCCATTTCCAGGTGCCGTTGTATAAAGGCTATGAAATTGTGGAAGAGGCCAAGAAACGGCTTAACGGGCATAGTAAACGGTTCAAATATATCATGTCGCATCAGACCGGCAAGATTGAGATCGTGGGTATTATGGACGGTTATATCTATTTCAAATATCACCAGGCAAAAGAATACGATAATATCGGTAAATTCTTTAAGAGAAAGCTAAATAATACCGCGGGATGGCTGGATGAGTTAGATTGAGTTACCGAACTCGGTGTTACGCTTCTTTTTGCTTTGCAACGCACGTGAGATTGAATCTGCGGTTACAGCACAAATAACAGACTACTTTTAGGTAGGTCCATTCACATATATGAATAATAGAGTGGATAAGAGGTAATCACGAATGCGCGCAGTAAAAACCAGCAGTAACCTAAACGCACGAGAGATAGTGCGTAAAATCTTTGACATACATCACGAGCCTATGCCCCGCGGCGCCTGGTGGTGGTGGTTTTGGTTATTCTTCTTCAACAATCCGGACAATCCGGCTAAACCACGTCAATTAATGATCCTCTGGTCAACAAAGAATGTGAGAGAGATTGATTGCAACGGCCTGAAAATAGAATTGAAACAGCCTCTTGACAGACGCAATCTGGACGGTGCTGTCGCTGCCTGGTACTTTGATGGCGACACTATGCACCACAACTTTCTGCTGGAGCAGTGCGCACTCAATATAGCAGATAACACGCTCTATACGGATTCGTCTGTGCCCACCTCGTATTCGATAGGCGATAAAGAGAGCACAATAAATATTGGGTCGGAAATCGAATTCATTACGGAAAGCGGAAATAAACACAAGTTTGCAGCGCCTACTTATTATTCAAATACATACATCCGAGATATGAGCTTCTCTATGCTACGATTAAATCATCAGAATTTACGTGGGTGTATCAAAACAGAACCAATT
>DAOUUS010000205.1 GCA_030668065.1 Candidatus Methanophagales archaeon | reverse complement strand
TGAATCTTCCATCGTTTTCTTTAAATCCAACGTTTTTCTTTCTATTCCCTCCTTGTATTGCACCACTAATTGGTTAATCTCATTTTCACTTTCAGCATGGGATATTTCCCTTTGAATTTCATCTATTACCTCTCGGAAATAGAGAAGCTCGTCATTCCTTTTCTTTTTAAATCTTAGAATGTCTTTGATGGATACATCATCTTTAGGTACAGGTAAGACATCTAAGAATTTAGTATTAAAAGAAGGAAATCCATTCTTTTTATCACTTTAGGGATTTCTGAAATAGCACCTTTTTTGTAATATTAGATTATGAGGTTCCAACATGTGTTTTCCTGAATTACTTTCGCCCAGTTCAGTGTTACTCTAAACAGATTTTCTCATACCAATCACCAGCCAAACAAGTTTACCATAGCATGAAACACATCCTCAGGTCTCAATTTTCTCGTGAACGCTTCCGGCGGTGTTTCTGCGTGCTCAAAATCCAGGCTCGCATGCGGTCTCTTATTGTTGTACCAGCCTATAAAACCCTCCAACGTATCAAATTCGTCTCTCCTCCGTTTGTACAAGTCGAACCATTTCTCAAGTTTACCATTCGTCTGCGGGTGATTTACGCTCGTAGTTATGTGTTGTATCCCATATTGTTCCAGATGCTTTTGAAATATGCCGGTTGAACCTTCTTTTTTGTGTTTCCAGTGACTCGAGAACTCGCTACCATTATCGGAAAGTAAAGCTCTGATAGGACCGTAAATTTTTACTTCATTGACCGCCTTGTTCAGTATACGTCTGCCATTCTCAATATTCGCACTATCAAACTCCCCCGCAGCGAGTATCTTTCTCGATGCGTCATCCCGATATGCAATTACCAGTATATCGCCGTGTGCGTGCCAATCGACATGTACCAAACTCAAACTGTGTTTTCGTTCATATCTGACCCATTTACGTTGCTTTTGTTTGTTAGGCTCGTCTTTTGCTTTGTTATTAGTTTTAAGAACTTGATGAATGCAATTGTGTGGTATATGCACTCCATAATACCTGTCTATTACTTTTTCCAACGCTAAAGCGTTTACTTTGTATTCTTCATGAGCATCGAGTATTATGCTCTTTTCGTTTGCCGTTAACACCCGTTTTTCCCTGCCACACTTCTGTAAAACCGGTATTTCACCGCTATCCTTGTACTGTTTGTACAATTGCTGAACTCTTCGCTGGCTTACATCCTGCACGGCTGCAATTGAACTGCTGGGAGTTCCATGATCCATTTCCCGTATAATCCACCGGATCTTTCTTTGATTGTGTCGTCTCATGTAACTCAATCTGCTTCTGTAGGTACATCAAAAGCACGGGTAAAATAGATTTTCTGCGGCGATAAAATTCGTACCATTCGTCAAATTGTAAAATTCGGGACCTGATGCACTTAAGTCCAAGATGGTCTGATAGAATACATTCGACACGCGCTTTCCGAGATATAAATGATGTAAATCGCAGGACTAGTGCGAATGGACTATGGATCGGAACTACCTGCACAGAAAACACCCGGATTTTTAGCTGAGGTTTCGCTAATCATCTGACCTGTGTGGGGTACCTATCCCTAGCGAAAGTAATTCGGGAAATCACAATTGTTAAAAGTGTTATAAAATATTAACCTATAAAAGCCCATTACTTTTACGGATTCGGGATAGCCGAAAAAGTGCATTAAACCTTACACACAACACAAAACAACGCAACCAACTCACGCTACAATCAAATACGTGCCGACTAAGACCATTACCGCGGCAATCCCTTTAATAACAACCGCGGACTTTTCGTCTATGTTCTCCTTAATCAACTCGGGATAAAAGACACCGAGCACAATCGCAAATAAGAACACAAAAAACGGCTGTGTTGACGGTATCGCGCTCACAAGCGAGACATACGTCCTGGAAATCGCATCGTAGTAGAAAACAAAACCCGCCCACACAAGGGTACTGTTAATAAAACAAATCAGATATATTTTCGGCTTAAGCGACTTCATATCGGCAATGAATCGTATCTTTATGTCCGGCAGAAATAATAGAAAAGGTCTAATCACAATGTTACCGAGCACGAACCAAAATAGGTAGGTCCAATAGTCAATGTACGAGAACAGGAATTTTGCGATTACATCTTTGCATGCAATCAGTAAATCCAGAAATAGAATCATGAACAGTGCCGGCGAGACAGAGAAGGACTTACGTTCCGGCCATCGAAACGAGACTAAAATCGCACTTAAGACCATAAGCCCAATGCCAATATAGCTTTTGGGCGGAAGGTGCTCACCAAGGAAGAAAGAAGATAATAGTAGCACAAAAAGCGGCGACAGGTAAAATAAGGGTGTTACCCTCGAAACTTCTTCTACCAGCAACGCTTTGTTGTAAAGCACGAATACCAGCCCAAATATCATACCGAGTAGGAGGATCAAGAGATAGAGCAACATAGAATGGTGAAAACACGAGCAGAAAAAGAGAATCAGGGCAATGGGTACCAGGGTGATGGTCAGGAAAAGCTGGTATGAGTAGGCATCTTTTATGTGGTGTGTCAGCACGAACTTGTCCACTATCACGACCACAGCCCATAGAAGTGACGCCAGAAGTGCAGGAATATACCAGTACCATTGCATATATGAATTTAGGTGTACACTAAGATGAATAAGATGGAGATGTGAATGCCATTAGGGCTTTATTTTACTTTGAAATTACCCGAGACACTAACAATTACGCACGGCTAAACCTGTAACCAATGCTTATAAACCTCATGCTCCTTCAAAACTGCCTTCGCCCTTTCTCGTTCTTCTTGATGCTTCTTTATAAAGGCGTGCATAAGCTCCGCCGCCTCCTGTTTACACGATTTGCACGTGCGTTTACCGGCTTTGCACTCCTCAAATATCTCTTTCATGTGTGCGTCTTCTTCTACCAAATGAAACATCATAAGATCATAAACCGTGCACTGTTCTGGTAACCCGCCCAAATCCTTCTGCTCGGCAGCCGTTGCTCTGCCACCGGTCTTCGCCTGTTTCACTTTACGTGCAGCTTCTTCCGGCGGTTCCGTCAGTGCGATATAACTTTCCGGAACGCTGGATGACATCTTCCCACCGGTCAATCCCTGCATAAACCGGTGATATGTAGCAGCCGGTAAAAAGAAGCCGTAGCCACCATATTCGAGCTCCACCGCACGTACCAGTTCTTCTATCGCAACTATATCTCTGTCAATCTCGTTTGCTTCGATGCCGAAGACATCTATGTGCATCTCATATACCTTTTTCGGCGACTCAATTCTACTTGCTACCGCTTCCAACGCACCCTTATCCGCCTGTTTCTCACGTATGCTAATATACGGTTTCTGGTCTTTATCCAACCGCTTCTCCACCCGGAACATCCGCATACGAGACGCTAGATCCCTCGTCAATCTAATATGCGGGTCCTGATCAACACCAACCGGGATGACCACAGGTTTGGGTCCGCCATATTCGGACAACTGTGGCTGTAGTATGTCGGCATTCTGCACCAGTACACTTATCATGTGCGATATGTTAACATCGCCCGAGAAACCATATATCGCACTTATTTCACTG
>DAOUUS010000006.1 GCA_030668065.1 Candidatus Methanophagales archaeon | reverse complement strand
CCACTTAAGGAAAATCAGCAAGGTATAAGCCTGCTTTGTGAAGTAGTGAGTAAAAGAATAGACGTAGATAAAGTCTTTAAAGCTGAAAATATCTTAAAGAAACTGGGTGTTGAAAGTGGTGGGCATATCAGAGACTTTTTACGGCTTGTGCGTTACGCATGCCGATATTCAAAAGAAGAGGTAATAGATGAAAATGCGGCGAACCGCGCTCTATCCGCTCTCAGCACGGAGTATGACTATCTGGTAAAAGACGCAGATATAGAGAAGTTGGTGAAAGTAGAGAAGGAAAAGCGACTCCCCAGCGACATGGACTATGCACATCTGCCCTATCACCTGCTGGTACTTGAATATCGCTCCTCGGAAGGCGAAAAGTGGGCTTCGGTAAATCCATTGGTGAAACGCCTATCGAAATTTAAAGAGGCTTACGATGGCAACTGAACTTTCTGTTACGGGAAAGAATGAATTTGAAGACTTAGTCCATGCTCTGGAATGGAGCAACGAATTTGCTATTTTTTTTGCCGTGGTAAATCCACCATTAATCCGAAAACAAACGGCTGAAGAGCTTAAGAGAAGTCTTGATGAAAAAGAGATAAAAGTGCATTCCTTAGAACTTGACAGTTCTTATTTTGATTTGCTTTCTATTATTCCCGAAAAAGTCCCTTCTTATTGTCTTAGAGGTTCTGAGACTGAAATTCGTTCTGTACTTTTTATCTTTGGTGCTGAAGAAGCAATAGCTGCTGACGCAGACACCAGGAGATTATTTTTCGATTACTTGAATTGGCAGCGGGATAAGTTAAGAGAAACAATAGCCTGCCCAATAGTAATCTGGCTACCGGAATTTGCGTTGAGAATTCTTACATTGGAAGCTCCTGATTTCTGGGCATGGCGAAGCGGCGTATATTATCTTGAGCCAGAACCAGTAGGGATTTTAAAGGATACGAAAGAGCTTTTCAAGAGAGGACCGAGCGAATATGACAGTCTCACTCATCGAGATAAGATAAAGCGGTTGCAGCAGTTTAAAGCGCTTCTGGAAGAATATCAAAGACAACCATTTGGAGGAGAATTTGAATCAGAGCTATTAGAAATTCAATTCAAGTTGCTTGAAGAAGTAGGAAGAATGTCCTTCTCCTTGGCTAATTACGAAGAGGCAAAGCAATATTTCCTTCAGGGTTTGAAAATAGCAGAAAGGCTTAAAGATAAAGGAAAATTTGGTTTGATTTTTTATGATTTACTTTTAAATTCTTTTATTCAACGAGATTATACCTCTGCAACTGAATATGCAGAGAAATTTTTAAAAATTGCTCAGGAAATTGGTGATAAAGGAATAGTTGCTCACACTTTAAAAGTTCTAGGACAGGTTGCTAGAATGCAAAAGAAGTATGACAAAGCCGAGGAGTTTTTCCAGAAAGAACTTAAAATCGGAAAAGAATTAGGGAATAAGGATTTAATAGCTTCTGCTCTTAGTTCGCTTGGTGGGTTGGCTAAAAGTCAGAGAAAATATACCGAGGCAAAAACTCTTTTCGATGAAAGTTTAAAAATCAACGAAGAAATCGGCGATAAGGGTGGGATAGCAGATAACCTAATTGAACTAAGCGATTTAGCTCAAACTCAGGGGAACATTGATGAAGCGATTCGTAAAATTGATCACGCTTTAACCCTTAGCAACGAGATAAAAGACCGTAGCAGAATTGCCAACGTTTTAGAGAAACAAGGTTCTCTTGCTGTGGCTCAAGGCAATTACCAGCAAGCTCAGAAGTACTATGAAGAAAGTTTGGAGATTTATGAGCTGTTAGGGACTAAATTAAAAATTGCCTCTATTTATGATGATTTAGGGGGAATTGCAATAGCCTCCGGGAATTATGAAGATACTAAGAGATATTTAAAAGAAAGTTTGAAAATATTTAAGGAAATGGGGGCAAAACATTTAATTGCTTTAAACCAAACATCGCTCGGGTTGGTTTATTTGCAAACAGAAGATTTCAGTAAAGCAGAAAGACTGTTTTTAGATGCTCTGGAGATTTATGAACGTCTTGGCGATACAAAAAGGATTACGACGGTGAATCAAGATTTAGAAAAAGCGAGGAAAGGCAAACTCGACAAAAATAAGTTGTGAAACCGACAAAAAGCTATTTGCCTGGACACCCCACCTATATTTTGCACTTTCCACTTTGTATTTTGCCTTTTACAATAAGCTCTAACCCCTCCACGAACCACTGAAAAATACAGATGAGCACCAAACAGTCCGTTTTGGAGGGGGTTAAAGCGCCTAATACTTCACCCTACCACCTCGAACCGACTTGAACTCATCTGATTGCCTCTCCGTATCTATTAACTCTCGTGTCCTTCCAGCGATCTGCGATTCAATATCCGCTGCTTCATCTCGTGCGGCACTCCTCGCAATATGCAAATCATCTATCTTCATCACTCGGGCAGCCGCTTCGGTAGCCGTGATAAACGCCTGTAACTTCACTGTCAACGGATCTATTATATCCTCGGCCATCATATCGCTTTTCACTTGCTTAACCAATCCCGATATGCCTGCATTTTTATTGCCCTCGAAATGCTCTGCCCTGAGCTTCGTTAACGTATCAATATGATTCATCCCACTGTTCTTCGCTATTGCCGTTGGTATAGTCTCAATAGCATCTGCAAACGCTTCCATCGCCAACTGCTCCTTACCCGGAACCTTCTTTGCTGCTTTTCTGAGCTGATACGCACATTCCATCTCTACCGCACCGCCTCCCGGCACCACTCGTGCATCCACAAACAGTTGCGCAACGGCATGCAAAGCGCTTCTTATCTCGCCTACCAAGCCCTCTAGAATCCGGAGGGTTGTACCTCTTATAAGTATAGTGGCGGATTTCTTACGTGCACAATCTTCTATGAACACATAGTTATCGCCACCTATCTTCCGCTGCACCACTCTCCCGGCAACGCCAAATTTATCTTCGCTTAAGACGCTTATATCTTTCACTATCTTACCGTTAGTGGATCGCTCCAACCTCATCAAATCCGTTAATTTCACTCGCTTTATCAGCATTATACCGGCATCCCGGAACTTATCCAGCGCGTCATCATCCACACCCCATCGGCAGCAAATTACGTTTGCGCCACAATTTATTACCGGGTCCACAACTTCATCAAACAGTTTTGCTCGTGCCTCTCGGAACTCCTTGAAATGTGACGGTTTAGAGAATTTTACGCTAATCTCAAGTGCACCGAGTGTTTGTCCGGCTTTACTCCGTTCCCTTGCACCGGTTCCTGTCTTTAGCTCCTTTCGCCCCTTTATCCTCGGCTCCTTATGCTCAATCGGGAAATCGAGCAGCGCTATCCGCGCATTCTCTATCTCTGTTGGAAGCGCATCCAGCACTTCTCGGTCTATAACAACGCCTTCTAAAAAAGTCGTCTCGTGTACTCTACTTCCACTCTTCGTTTCTATTACTATATCCTCTACCTCTATGGGCTCATTATCGTCACTATCACGTAGCCGCTTTATGCTCTCGACTACAGTATCCACTAATATGTCTCCTTCACCAAAATCGCCTTTCTTTAATGCCGTCTTCGCCACTTTCCGCAAAACCGCATCACTGCCTTCGCCTCTTACCTCAACAGGAGACGCTATATCAGATAAAACCGCTTTTACAACCTCAAGCGCCATCTCATACCCATTTATCACTTTATTTTGATGCACGCCCAATGCCCTCAATTCATACCCTTTCTTCACTAGCTCGCCCATCAAAACCATAACCGCTGCTATTCCATCCCCTACTCTTTCGCCCTGTGTTAACCCCGCGTTTAACAGTATATCCGCAGTAGGATGCTGATACTTTAATTCTTTTACCAGGCTGAGTGCGTTACTAGATATAAGGTCCGCAGCTTCTATCTTCGTGGCGCCCTGCGTTATCAAAATCTTAGATCCATGAGGTCCAATAACCGGCTTTAACATCTCCGAAAAGCTGGCGGCAACTTGCATATTCGCCGCCTGGATCTCCTCCGGTGCTACTTCTCCTGGTGGTAACTCCTCTTTTATCGTCATTTTTCTCTTCTTCTCTTTACCCTTCTCTTTATCTCCACACTAACGTTAATAAAAACAAAAGCATCTCTAAACTAAAATAACTTATCAAAAAAATGAACCTACCCGTACCGAGAACAAAAATTTTTATCGAAACTTTCGGCTGCACCGCAAATATTGGTGACACGATGAAAATGCGTGCGATTTTAAGAAAGTCGGGCCATGAGATAGTGGAAGAACACGAAGCCGAGGTCGTTATCGTGAATACCTGCACCGTAACGAAGAGAACGGAATTAAATGTGCTAAAGCGACTGAACGAGTTGAAGCAGCAGGGTAAAGAGGTAATCGTAGCTGGTTGTATGGCGGCGGCACAGCCTGAGCTTGTAAGAAGCATTCTGGGCGATGATGTAGCATTGGTAACACCGCAGGATATTTGCAGTAGTAAGGAACAAGAATTCGATTTTGATGGCTTGATTAGTACAATACCCATATCCATGGGCTGTACCGGTAACTGCACTTATTGTATCGTGAAACGAGCGAGAGGCGAACTAAAGAGCTACTCACCGGAAAAGATACGTGACGCGGTAAAAACTGCGGTGGACAAAGGTGCAAAAGAGATACGAATTACTGCTCAGGACTGCAGTGCATACGGTTTCGACCGAGCAGACATAAAGCTCCCGGAGCTGTTAAAAATGGTGACTGCTGTGCATGGCGAGTTCCGTGTGAGAGTAGGCATGATGAACCCTTTTACACTACTTCCTATTTTAGATGATGTTCTGGACGCATTCGAGTCCGAAAAGATATTCAAATTCTTTCATGTGCCTGTGCAATCTGGTTCTGATAGGGTGCTGAGCGCTATGAAAAGGAATTACAAGATAGATGAGTTCGTGGACCTGGCAACGACCATAAGGCACCGATTCGAGTATTGCACGATTTCGACTGATTTTATCATTGGATTCCCAACAGAAACGGAAACCGAGTTCTTAGTATCGCTGAACCTATTGGAGCGCATAAAGCCGGAAAAAGTTAACATAACAAGGTTCTCACCAAGACCCATGACCGAAGCCGCGAAGCAGAAGGATTTGTTAGAGCGGGAGAAGAAAAGACGGTCGAGAATAATCTCTGAGATGTATCACAAGCTTGCTATTGCCACGAACAAGGAATTGGAAGGGACGGTGATTCCTGTTTTAGTAACGGAAAAAGGTAAGAAAGGCGGCGTGATCGCGCGCGACTGCGCATACCGCACGGTAGTATTAAAAGCGGATTTGCCTCTCGGGTCATATTTCCCTGTGCGTATAAACGAAGCGAGAAGCACTTATCTGATAGGAGAAGTTAAAAACATTTGACGGATACATAACCTTTAAATTTGTAACCTCTCCTTTCACTTACATGACACGTACACGTTGCACAATCTGCGGCAAACCGGCATTGTACCGGTGCAAGTACTGTGGCGATACCCTTTGCAAGGAGCATCTCCCGCCCGGACTGCACTGGTGCGTTGGATCAGAGGATCATAAAAACGACCCCGAAGAAGGAAGATCCGTCACGATGCCGACCATGGAACGGCTAAAAAACGTTGATAGTAGCTTATTCAGCGTATTCTCTCATAACTATTCCTATTTGCTATTGTTCATCATGGCCCTCTCTTTCGTTTTGCAATTACTCATTCCGAGTTATACACAGTTGTTAATGCTATATCCTCAGAATGTCTTAGAACGACCCTGGACGCTGGTAACATATGTCTTTCTGCATTCTACACAACAGTTCGGGCATATCCTTATCAACCTGCTCGTATTCGTCTTCTTTGCTCCGGTGTTAGAGCGTAAAGTGGGAAGCACGAAATTTCTACTCATCTTCTTCCTTTCCGGCATTTTTGCAGGGATTGGCTGGTGTTTTACTTCAGAGTTTCCCGCAGTGGGCGCAAGTGCGGTGATATATGCGATATTGACCACTCTTGCGGTGCTAATGCCAAGACTGCGTGTATATCTATTCGGTTTTGTACCACTGGAACTATGGATGATAGCTTTTATATTACCCTTATTTTATGACGTCTTACCGCTTATAATGGGTTTGCAAGACGGAATAGCGCATGCGGCACATCTATACGGCCTTCTATTCGGTTTACTTGCCGGCTTGACTTTAAAAGATAAGTAAAAACGCAACCTTTTTATATTCGTCTTTCCTATATTTGAGATGTATCTCAAAATTGGTATTGCCGAGGTGAAGGAGAAAGATGAGTAAGGACATAATTGATTCATTAAAAAAACTCGCATTGTTAGGTGCGATTGCACAACCAGTTAAGTTATCTTCCGGGCAGTTTGCAGAAGCGATAAAATCGAGCGTACAGACCGCAGCGAGGCGACTCCAGGAGCTTGAAAGAGAAGGACTCGTGCATAGAAGAATAATCGCGGATGGGCAGTGGGTAATACTGACGGGAAATGGGATAGCGCGACTGAAAAGTGAATGTTATGAATATCAGGAGATATTTTTTTCCACACCGAATATCGAGTTAGAACTCGGTGGTCGTTTGATTACGGGTCTTGGCGAAGGGCAATATTATACGACTCTTATGGGCTATAAACGGCAATTTAAGACTAAATTAGGTTTCAATCCATTTCCTGGCACCTTAAATCTACGTTTGGATTCACCGAGTATATCACTGAGAAAGAAATTGGCAGGGCTAAGTGGTGTAGAAATAGCAGGTTTTGAATCAGAAAATAGGACTTTTGGTGGTGGCAAGTGCTTCACATGTAAAATAATGTGTGACCGAGCAGAGGGAATAAAAAGTGCAATTATCCTTCCCGACCGTACACATTATCCCGAAGATGTCGTAGAGATAATTTCACCTGTTTACTTAAGATGTGAACTAAAATTAATTGATGGCGATGAGATAAGAGCGATGGTGATGGTATGAATGTTCCAGAGTCGGTAGAACGTGGTATAGAGTACGTGAAAAAGGGTAAAACCGTATTAATCTACGATGCTGCAGATAGAGAGGGCGAAACGGACTTTGTAATGCCCGCATCTGCGGTTACACCAAAAGATATTGCGTATTATAGAAATGAAGGTGGCGGGCTTATCTGCGTTGCCATACATCCCGTTGCAGCAGAGACACTTGGACTGCCTCTGATTAGTGATATACTGAGAAACGTGACCGGTGAGTTCTTTCATCTAAGAAAGATGGTGGAAGGAAAGGGCGACCTTTCATACGATAAACGCTCTTCCTTTTCACTTTGGGTGAACCATCGTGATACATTCACAGGTATAACGGATAGAGACAGAGCATTAACGATAAAGCGGATAGGTGAAGCGGTGGAGGAAGCACTAAACGGTAACACCTACGATTTTTGTGATGAGTTCAGGACACCGGGGCATGTCTCAATATTGAAGGCCGCGGATGGCCTGCTCGATGAAAGAAGAGGTCAGACGGAGCTTTCGGTAGTTCTAGCGATACTTGCGGGCATATCTCCTGCAATGGTAATCTGTGAAATGTTGGATACCGAAACTGGAGTTGCACTCACGAAGGCAGATGCGATAGCTTTTGCATCAGAACGAGATACGGTATTCATTGAAGGGAAGGACCTAGTAGAAGCATATCAGTCCTTCCGCGCTCTTAGTCATAGGTAGCTGCCCGATCTCAGAATAGTTATACCTTAGTCATTGCTGTTAGCACAAAACGCTACAGTGATTTCGCCTTTTGTTACTGCGGTGGGCTGCAGCCTACTAAGAGCAGTACGAAGGGATAAGAGATTTCCTTGCGGGCTTCTATCTCCGGGATAGCAAATGGTCCTGGGACCGCCCCTGTAAAGAAGCAAGCTCGATTCCGAGAGCGAAGACCGCCTGTTTGTGATCGTCTTTGCTTCGATGTACCTGAAATGGAGAGATGCCCAACTTGTTGTACTTTGCGAAATCGCAAGTCATTCCATTTTCCTCGCAATACTTCTTCAATTGCGCCAATAATAAATGCAAATGCACCAACTCTTCCTTTTTCATAGTATATCTTACCTATACGTTCTACGTATTTAAATGTTCATGTAGCGTCAGCAGGTGTAAACAACATTCACCAAAAAAAGCCGCCTTTTCTGTAAACGCTTAAGTATCTCAAGTATTAATATCCTCAAAGAGATACCACTGGGAGCCGCTGTGGCTTAGGGGTAAAGCGGCTGATTCGTAATCAGCAGATCGTGGGTTCAAATCCCACCAGCGGCTTTGATAATGCAAACAAAAACAGAAAGCAAGACCACTTTACCGAAGGAAGGCCACTTCAGCGAGTGGTATAATGAGATACTGAAACGTGCCGAGATATTAGACATCCGGTATCCGGTGAAAGGAGTATATGTATGGTATCCGTACGGATTCAAATTGCGGAATCTCATATACACGACTTTGAGGACTTTTATGGATAAGGAACACGAAGAGGTGCTTTTCCCAATGTTAATACCGAAAGATGAGTTAATGAAAGAGGAGGAGCACATAAAAGGGTTTGAAGAGGAGGTTTTCTGGGTAACAAAAGGTGGAACTACCGAGTTGGACATTCCTCTTGCTCTTCGCCCTACTTCAGAGACGGCAATATATCCCGTGTTTAAAGTCTGGATAAGGTCACATCGCGACCTGCCACTTCGTGTATATCAAATTGTAAACACATTCAGATACGAGACGAAGCATACAAGACCGCTCATTCGACTGCGTGAGATAACATCCTTTAAAGAGGCACATACCGCACACGCAAATCTGGCGGATGCCGAGGAACAGGTAAAAATAGCTATCGCCTTATACCGGAAATTCTTTGACCTACTTGATGTTCCCTATATAATCACAAGAAGGCCTGACTGGGATAAATTCCCGGGTGCTGCATATACCCTTGCCTTTGATACGCTCATGCCGGATGGTAGGACAATGCAAATCGGGACAATTCACTTGCTCGGAGAGAGCTTTGCGAGAACTTTTGATATAAAATATGAGGATAATGCAGGCTCGTTGCAGTACGTAAATCAGACCTGCTATGGCATATCGGAACGGTGCGTTGCCGCTGTAATTTCTATTCACGGCGATGAGCATGGGCTGGTATTACCGCCTGAAGTTTCGCCCATTCAGGTCGTTATCGTGCCTATAGTGTTTTCGGGTAAGGCGGAGAGCGGCGAAGGCGAAGTAAAAAAGGCTTGTGCTGCCGTTTATGAAGACTTGGAAACTGCAGGAATAAGAGCTTTCTTGGACGATTCCGAGGAAAGGCCCGGCGCGAAGTACTACCGATGGGAGATGAAGGGGGTACCTTTGAGGATAGAGATAGGACCCCGGGATTTGCGAAACAATAGCTGTGAATTCGTAAGAAGAGATAATTTCCAGAGGGTGCATGTTCCCCTTCACGATGCCGTACCAGAAGTGAAGAGGACACTGGAAGAAGTACAGTCTAGTATTCATGGACGAGCAAAAGAGGCTTTAGTCGCGAATATTCATGAACGTGTGGGCAGCGATGCAGGAACTGTCGAGGAGATGCGAGCACTGAAAAATAAGGCAGAACACGGTATCGTTTCTTTATTCTTGTGTGATAGCGCAAGATGCGGTAAGGATTTAGAGGAACATCTTGATGCGAGTGTGTTAGGTGAACCTTTACACGAGGCTGAAATGCGCGATAAAAGCGAAGGTAAGTGCATTATTTGTTCGCGAAAAGCCAGAAGAGTATATGTTGCAAGGACCTATTGAACTCGTCTAATGTCCCTTTTATAAGGACAAAACGGTTTCTGTGCCTGTTTTTTTATCCCCCTCATAAAGTTTTTTTATTGCACTTGAGTAAAATACCGAAAGGTTTAACAGAGTATCAAACTAAACTCTTTCACTGAAAGATAGGGGTGAAAGGCGAGAAGGAACGGAAATTACCAGATCTCTGGTCAATCTTTCTTTTTAGAAAGGAAGGTTGCGGGTGCCGTTCTTTGCTCGCGTAACACATGGGACAAACTAATAAAATCGCAATGGAAGTTCGGTATATCAATGGCGTTATACGGAACGTTCGTAATGTCAAGAGGCGAGAATTCAAGCCCTTTTACAAAGCACTTAAAGATGCCGACTGTATAGTTCTTGTCGGGGAAGGGCGGTCACAAAGCGCAGTCTACATTGGCATGGGTCAACTGAGAAAGGAAGTGAAAACTATGGTTGACATAGATTTCCCGGGTAGCACCATAGAGGAGGCAGCGCCGGTGTTGGAGCAGATGTATGATAATATAGCACTGCTCGTCAATTCCGGAAGTGGCGAGACTTCAACACCTAAAATAGTGGTAAAACAACTTGCGGATTATATCGAGCGTGAAAAGAGCGATAAATTCACCATTAATGCAGTTGTCTCTAACTTGAATTCCTCGATCGGGAAAATGGGCGAGAAAGAATATGGTAATGTAGTCGAGCTGACCGGGCGGGATAGAAAACCTGAGACCACTAATGGCTTCCTAAAACACGGTATAATGAATGATGTTTATGAATTAGGTTCTCTGTTGCTATTTCAGAAAACAAAGGAAGCACTAAATGAAAATAAGGATTACAAAGCGGTTTTTAGAAAGATAGAAGTGGAATCAAAGGAAATCGGTAAAATTGTGAATAAGTTTGTTAGTTCTGGCATTTACAAAAATGTAATTGACAATCTGGAGACGAGAAGCAGAATAACTATGGGTGGTATAGGTCCCGCGAGGAACGTTGCGCGGATGACTGCGATACGACTGCAGCATGTTAAGAGAGCCATAGGTGACGAGGCGTATTTATCAGGACCTTTTGCACCAAAACCACGCGCGGGTGACATATTATTTTTAATCTCGTTGTCGGGGGAGACGGAAACCCTTTTGAGATGGTGCAAGGAGCAGAAGAAATTTGGAGGGCATGTTTATTCCATCGTGGGCACAGAATCCACCTTATCGAGAAATTCTGATAGTTTCATCATAGAGTGCACACCTGACACGTTCTATGAACGCGCAACGTTTGCGCTCAGCCCACTTCCTCTACATTTAGTCGAAAGGCTGAATCAAAGGGGGTTCATGCTACCCGAGTATATTCTGGAATGGCTGCGGGTGCAACATTCGGTTTTAGAATAGAACGAAAGAACGCTAAAATCATTTTGTTGTACTTACAGCGATCACTGAGTTCTTGTACCGTACCCTATCGCCTTCCTTTACCATTATCTTAAACCCTTCTGGAACGGTAACATCCACACGAGAGCCGAAACAAATCTTACCCATTCGCTCACCTCTACTTAGTTTCTGCCCTGCTTTCACATCGCATAGTATTTTCCGCGTAAAGAATCCTGCTATTTGTGTTACGTTTATATCTCCGTACTTCGTGCTCAGTTCTATCGTATTTCTCATGTTGAAATCACTGCTACGTAAGAAAGCGGGCTTGAATTTACCCTTTTTGGGCGTTATTTTCTTTACAACGCAATTCAATGGTGCAGTAGTAACATGCACATTATGAAGATGCATGAATATTGTAATAGTTTTCTGTCCCCTTTCATCTGCTCCAATCCACAATATCTTCCCACTTGCGGGCGAGAGCATTTGTTCATTCATAGTCTCTAAATCCATATCTTCCTATTAAAGGTACGAAAACAACATCACATTTTCTATTCTTCTCTATCCCGTTCTTTTTCTCCAACAGGTACAATTTTTGCGTATATCCTCCAAGGGGTATAACCATTTTCCCACCTGTTTTTAGCTGCTCAATGAGCGGTGGAGGTACATCCGGGGCTGCACAAGTCACACTTATTTTATCATACGGTGCATGTTCCGGCAGTCCAAGCGTCCCATCGCCGTGCGTCACCGTCACGTTTTTATAGCCCGCACGCTTCATGTTCTTCATTGAGAATTCAACCAGCCACGGGATCCTTTCTACGGTATATAGGTGCCCCTCTACTCCTATTAGCTCTGCAATGACCGCGGCGTGGTATCCGGAACCGGCGCCAACCTCAAGCACTTTATCGCCCTTTTTCAAGTCCAGATAATCACACATCATAGCAACCATGTGCGGCGCACTTATCGTCTGACCTTCCCCGATGGGCAGAGGATAATCCCCATATGCCTGGTCACTACGTTCGGGCGGTACAAAAAGGTGTCTCTTGACGCGCAGCATTGCTTCTAACACCGCTTCTTGGACTCCCTGTTGCCTCAGATACTCAACCATTCTCGTCCTCTCTTCCGCCCCTCTCTCTTTGCCCATAATTCAACCACCTAATTGGCCATTCTTAATTAGTAAATCGTAAGTTCGTCACCATCGTTCCACTCCCATCCCCCTCTGCCGCTCCAGGAAGCCATATACCGCGCTATGTGGCGCACCTTTAATCAACATTTCTATTGCATCCCCCGCCGCCCTTATCTGGTGCGAAAACCCTATCAAACTCACCGTCTTGCCATATACCGATATTTTTACACCCGTAAGGTTTTCTATCGTCCTTCGCGTTTTGCCCTTTTGCCCTATTATACGTCCTTTCACCCGTTTCAGCGTCTTTGGCGTGAGATGGTCGAGGGAAATGAGATCAAATACTAGGAGATCGTCATCAATGAGTGCAACAGCTTTTTCTGGCGAGAAGCCACGACCTATCGCACTTATCACATCAACCGCTCTGAGCGTTTTTACAGGGTCCCTATCGTCTATACTCTCTACGGATACTTCTCCGTCCTCGCTATTCACACTTATCCTGCTCGCCGTTCTTCGCTCTATTTCCTCTTTTGCGATCCCATTATGACCGATAAGCGCGCCTATCCTATCCTGAGGGATCATTACATATTGTGTTACCATTTTTAAAACCACCGATTGCACTGATTACACTGATTAATCATTTTACCTGCCTTTTGTATTTTAAACTTTTGTCTGTGAAATGTAATAGCAAGCCGGCTTTGTTTTTAGTCGCTTGTAAATGGGATGAATCCGTGTAATCTGTGGTGCTCAGCATCTGCCTATTCCTTCACCATCCGCATTATCTCCTCGTCCGAGCATGCAAATCCAAGTTTATTAAAGTATGTGGCGATATTTTGCACGTCACGTCTGAAGAACGCATCGGCATTTGGATGGTCTAAAAGTATTGATTGCCCCATATCAATTAGCACAGGTTCTATATCTACTCCTTCTACACCCGCGTCCCGCTCTACATATCCATCCATCAATATGTTGAACTCGCTGAGGTCCGCATGCACCATCTTGCCATTCTCATACAGGAGTTTCATATAACCCACGATACGCGAAAAGAGTTCTTCGAGCTCAAAGTCAAGTTCAAGCACATCTAAAGGCACATCTCTCAATTTTGGTGCTGCAATAGCATCTTGTCCCACAAACTCCATTATCAGCACGTTTTTATTACACGCAATCGGCTTGGGCACCCGGACACCGGCGTCAAAAGCCCGCGTCAGATTCTTTAACTCCTTACGAGCCCAAGCAAATACAATGCTTCTACGGTCTCTTTTGATATTCTCAAATCTCGGGTCACCAATTATGTAGTCCTGCATGACCTTGAAGTTAGAGGTATCCACTTTATACATCTTTATCGCAAGCTCCACATCCTTCGCACCTATCGCATGGAATATAACCGCTTCTTTACCCCTGCTTATCGGACCGCCCAACGCTTTTAATATACCCTTCGTTGAAAATTTATACAACGTCTCCAGAGTAGGTACGTCAAAAACGTATTGTTCCGTCTTTCTATCGCGGTAATCCTTTTTTCTCTTTTTGCCTTTAGGTAGTTGCCTTTCTTCCTGCCTCAGCCATTTCTCTACTTCAAGAAACCTTTCTTTCTCAACCATTCCGCTTGCGGTCTCTTATATCGATAGATGAGTTCCGCCTTTTCATCCTGAAAGTCCCAAGGAACAATTATTACTACATCTCCAACGTTTACCCAGTGTCGCCGCTTTAACCTGCCAGGTATTCGGGCCATTCTTTCTTCACCATCTTGACACTGCACTGTTACTCTCCTACCGCCTAACATCTTCTGCACTATCCCTAATATTTCCCTGTTCCTTTCCTTGGGTATTCGTACACGTACTACTTCTTCTGTTGCTTCTATCACAATTTCCACTCACTCCGAACTTCCATCTTGTTCTTGACTAAGAACCACAGGAGGTTATGTTTAAATTAATATAGATATTATGAAAGTGTAGGATATTATAAATTATGCGTATCCGGCGGCAAATATTTTTTGATGAAATGGAAGGGTAAAACGAGATGATAACCAGGAAGAAGATGAAGGGCGTTTTTTCACGATTGCTAATGGCTTTGCTTTTCAAGAAGAAAAGAGTGAAGATAGGCATTTACGGACCGCCGAATGCCGGGAAAACGACTTTGGCGAATCGAATAGTACACACATTCGTGGATGAGGAAGATGATGTAGGGGTCTCCACAGAGGTTCCACATGAGACGAGGCGAGTGGTAAAGCGAGAGGGAGTTAACATAGACCTGACGAAAAACTTGTCACAAGATAACCCAGTTTCTAATCCCAAAACAAAGCGAAGCAAAGCGAAATTGGCGCTGGATGTGGTTGACACCCCCGGATTGGCGACAAAGATAGATTTTCGCGATTTTATGGCTTATGGTATGGATGAAGAGGTAGCGAAGCGTAGGGCAAAAGAGGCGACTGAAGGCGTTATAGAAGCAATAAAATGGCTTGACGATATTGATGGCGTTCTTCTCTTGATGGATTCCACGGAAGATCCTTATACGCAAACGAATATCGTCATCATAGGCAATATGGAAGCACGCGGCATCCCGGTAATTATCGCCGCGAATAAGGTTGACTTGCCGGATTCCGCACCACAACGGATAAAAAATGCGTTCCCACAGCACCACGTGGTACCTATATCAGCATTGAAAGGCGATAACATAGAAGCGCTCTATGGAGAAATGGCAAAGGTATTCAGGTGAAGAAGAAAGCGAAAGGAGAGAAAGATGCAGATAGAGATGCGTTTAATATCAAAGGACAAGATGGAATCAATGAGTCCTACGGAGAAGTTAAGATTCGTGCTGGATGGCGTAAAGTCCGGGAATATAGTGGTACTGGAGGGCGGCCTGACGTCAGAGGAGCAGATGAAGCTGATAGAACTCACGATGATAGAGGTGAGCGAAGATTTCCCGGGAATCGAGATGAGTGGCTACCCGAGTAAGAGTGGTTTTTTGCATATGCGTAAAAAGACACGACTTACTGTGGTAGGGCCAGCGAAGACAATGAAGACGATAAAGAAGGAAAAAGACTTAATAAGTGCGATCATTTCCTCAACATGATATTATAAAACGAGTGAAAATGCATAAATGTTTGAAGTGCGGTAAGAAGTACGAAAAGATGACGGAAGAGATGTTAAAGGGCTGCTCGGAATGTGGTGGCAATCTTTTCTTATACCTCAAGGATGGCGAAGAATTAAAGGCTAAGGATATAGTCGAGAGGATACAAGTAGAAGAGCGGGTAGAGTTGGCGCCTGAGGCGGAGCGGGTTGAGAGCTTGAAGATAGTGGGTCCGGGAGTATATGAACTTAATCTGGATGCGTTGTTAGAGAAGAAAGGGATAGTAATGAAAATAAAGGATGACGGTACTTATGCAATCCATTTACCGTCTTTATTTAAAAAGAAACGTAGCTAAAGTCATATGGCACCGCAAAAGAGCTATGCCAGACAATTTACGTGCGTATAGGGCTAAGTATTCCAATAAAAGTGACAAGTACCTAACATAACTTTTAACACTCGGCCATGAGGGATGTGGCAATATCTTTTAATTATGCCTTTATACTTTAAATGTTAGAATACGAGAGTAATAGTTATTAATGAGCGTGAGGGGAAAAAATGGGGATAAAAGACGGATTGAGCAGGTTGTTTGAGAAAAAGGTAGATGAAGACGATTACCTGGACCTTGACTTGGACATAGATGAATACGAGCAGGAACTAAAGGACGATGCAGAAGTGAAGATGTACGTGAAGACTGCGGAGTTGACAGGCTTGTATGACGTGCCGGAGTTGAAAAAGGAAATATACGCAGGCAATATGTTGATTCTGGACATATCACTGGCGAAACGGGACAAGGTTCTGGTAGAGAAAGCGATAAAGGACTTAAAGCTGGCAAGTATGGATGTAGGCGGGGACATCGCGGGTTTTGGCGAAGAACATGTGATAGTGGCCCCTACAGGAGTAAAAATAGAACGGAAGAAATTGGGTGGCCGATAGTGGTACGTTAGTGCTGTGTGGCGCGGGACGATAAGTGAAAGAGAGATGCCCTATTTGCGGCGCGGAAAGTGATCTGCAATTTTTATCTTATGATATACCACATTTTGGCGATGCTGTTCTTTTTGTTGCCACTTGTCCTTCCTGTGGCAATCGCTCTACCGATGTAAGGCTTTTATCAGAGATTACGGATAAGCAGCGAAGATATGAGCTGGTGGTTTCTTCAGTACAGGACTTGAATGTGAAGGTAATACGGTCATCATATGGCCGCATTGAGATACCGGAGTTGGGTGTATACGTGGAACCAAACGAGGGAGAATCGTTTATTTCTACGGTAGAAGGCGTCTTGAAGCGGGTGGAAAGAGTGCTGAAGATACTGAGCAGAGAGGAGGTGGGCGATAAGAGGAAACGCGCAGAGCAAATTTTGATGTTTATAGAGAAGATAAAAGCGGGTAAAGCACGTATGACCTTGATATTAGATGACCCAACAGGTAATAGTGCGATAATTCGTGATTGCCATTTTTAATAAAGACTATTTTACTAAAGGCACTATTTTTGTCTTAGTATTTGTTCTTTCTTTAGAAGGATAAGGTGCATAAAAATGAACGAGTCGGTAGTAAGGAATATAAATGTAGAGTTCATGAGCAAGAAAGCCGTTGGTGACCAAGGGATAGAGATAGTGGAACGAAAAGGGCTGGGCCATCCGGACAGCTTATGCGATGGTATAGCAGATGCGGTTAGTGTGGCACTGTGCAAGGAGTATGAGAGAAAGTGCGGGATGATATTACATCACAACACGGATAAAGTGCAACTTGTCGCCGGCAGGTCGTGCCCCGAATATGGCGGTGGCGAGCTTATCTCACCGATATACATCATGTTGGGCGGTAGAGCAACGGGCGATTTTGGAGGCGATGAAATCGCTGTTGATATAGTAACGACAAAAGCAACGAAGAAATATTTAAAGAAGAACGTAAGGAATTTAGACGTGGAGAGCAATGTAGTAGTAGAGAGTAGATTGGGTAAGGGCTCTTCCGACCTGTTATCAGTTTTTGGTAATAATACGAAGGCGGTACCTGTGGCGAACGATACTTCATTTGGCGTGGCACATGCGCCTTTTTCGGAGACAGAATCCATAGTTTTCAATGTAGAAAACGAGGTGATGGCGAAATACAGGGACAAGGAGAAAGCGATTGGAGAGGATATGAAAGTGATGGCGCTTAGGGAAAAGGATAAGATAAATTTAACGGTAGGCGATGCTTTCGTATCGAAATACGTGGCTGACTACGAGCATTATGAGGTTATAAAACAAGGTTTAAAAGAGTACGTAAGCGGCGTAGCCGAAAGATATACAAGCAAGGACGTAACCACCCATGTAAATATGGCAGACACACCAGAGTCCGTGTATCTCACAGTGACCGGGACCTCAGCGGAGATGGGCGATGACGGAGCTGTGGGTCGTGGCAACCGATGCAATGGGCTTATCACGCCGAACCGATCAATAAGCCTGGAAGCATCGGCGGGGAAAAATCCCGTGAACCATACGGGAAAGATATACAATTTGCTTGCTGGTAAAATAGCAAACGAAATCGTGGATAGCGTGGAAGGTGTTCGCGAAGTGGATATAAAGATCCTTTCTGAGATCGGCAGAAGGATAGACGATCCGAAGGTAGCGACTGCACAAATTATTACAAATGGCGGTGTGGACAGTGGGGTAACGGAGAAGAAAGTGAAAAGAGTAATAGACGATTGGCTCTCAAACATCACGGATATAACGGAGATGGTGATTAGAAACGAGTTGAAGACGTTTTGAATTTAACCGTAACAAATGGTATTTATGGTATTTGAACAGTTACGGCGGGGGTTTATGCCGGATCATGATACAGGGCGAAATATGTAGTAGTTCAGTACGGATTTGGAACTCAACCAGTTAAGTCATGATCTGGCAATTGAAATTCATATTAAGCATTAGGTTGCCGGAATTTTATTATCGTTGTGGACTCGGACCTCATATATTAGTCGTGCGTCCTAACCGCT
>DAOUUS010000249.1 GCA_030668065.1 Candidatus Methanophagales archaeon | reverse complement strand
GCATAAGGCGATAACGGAGTTGGGGTCATATCCTCCCTCTTTGGCAGTTCCGGCGTATCGCCATACACGGAACTCGAAGAAGCATAAATCACTTTCTTTACGTTACGATCCCGTGCTGCAACCAAAACATTCAATGTGCCATTTATATTTGCGTTATTAGATGCAATCGGCTCTTTTATACTCCGGGGTACCGACGGGATCGCTGCCTGGTGCAAGACGTAATCCACATCTTTGAAAATCGTCTGCAACAACTCTAAATCCGTAATGCTACCATTAACAAACTTAATAGCCATCTCTTTGGTATTCGCCAGCTTGCCCGTGGATAAATCGTCCAGAACAATGACTTCATTCGCATTATCCTTTGATAGTACTTCCGCAAGATTTGAGCCTATGAATCCTGCGCCGCCTGTTATGACTATTTTCATCTATTGATTAATTAGATTGTAGGTATGATAATCATTCTCACTCCACAGTCACACTCTTCGCCAGATTCCGTGGCTTATCTATCTCACAGCCCCGTGCCTTTGCGGTCCAATAAGCGAGCAAATGAAGCGCAACTGTGTTAGGAATCGGCGAGAATATTGCACTTGTTCGAGGAACCCTAATCACTCTGTCCACATATTTCTCCACCTCGTCATCGCCCGTTTCGGCAATTGCAATCACCGGTGCACCTCGTGCCTTTATCTCCTTCACGTTCACCAATGTCTTCTCATATATGTTGTCCCGGCTCAAAATGGCTATCACGGGTGTATCCTTAGTAAGTAGAGCAAAAGGGCCGTGTTTCAGCTCTCCCGCAGCATAGCCCTCGGCATGTATATACGAGATCTCTTTCAGTTTTAACGCACCTTCTAAAGCAATAGGCAGGTTTACACCGCGACCCACGAAGAACACATTCTCATATTCCGACAGATACCGTGCTTGTTTCTGTATATTCGCGTCTTCTCCGTCTATCACAAGCTGTGCAAGTTGTGGCATTCGCTTCAAATCCGCGATGCGTTCTTCGAGTTCACGTCCCGGCATATTCGCAAGAGAAAGCCCCAGCAGATATGACGTTATGAGTTGCACGATAAAGCTTTTTGTCGCGGCAACACCTATCTCCGGGCCTGCTCTGACGTATATCGTATCATCCGCGATTCGCGTTGCCGAGCTGCCCACGACGTTTGTTATCGCTACGGTTTTGCACCCGAACCGCTTCGCTTTCTTCAATGCCATTAACGTATCCGCAGTCTCGCCCGATTGTGTAATCGCCATTACCATCATGTTATTCAGCACGAAATCCGAGTAGTTGAACTCAGATGCTAGTTCAACCTGAACAGGCACTTTTGCCAGATGTTCTATTATATATTTACCGCACAGTGCGGAATAGTAGGACGTGCCACAGGCAACCATCAAAATGCTGCTGACTTCTAATTCCAGCCCTAAATTCAGACCATCTTCCGATAAGTAACCTCTTAGCGTATCTATTATCGCCTTTGGCTCTTCGTGGATCTCTTTTAACATGAAGTGTTCGTAACCGCCCTTCTCCGCATCTTCTATCGTCCAGGGGATTAATATCTCTTCTCGTTTTACCTCGGCGGCATCATTTTCTATGTATATCGAATCTTTCTTCACTACGGCTATGTCCCCTTCCTCAAGATAAATTACCCTGTTCGTCTGGTCAAGCACGGCCGGCACATCAGAGGCAATGAAATTTTCACGGTCTCCAACGCCAATAATAAGCGGTGAATCTTTCCTCGCTACCACTAAGCCATCGAACCCTTTTGCCGCCACTATTAGCGCATAGGAACCCCTTAAATGCGACAAACATTCCCTCACTGCGTCTTTCAGTTGCAAATCAAAATGTTCTAAAGATTGTAGCGAATCTTTTTGATCAAACTTTTTAAAAGTTTGATGGATCAGATGCGGTATCACTTCTGTATCGGTATCCGATTTAAATATGCAGTTGCACAGAGGTCCTTCTTTTAGCTCCTGGAAGTTCTCGATTATACCGTTATGGACAACTGCAATCTCGCCGTCACTATCAAAATGAGGATGCGCATTCCGTCTCGAAGGAACGCCATGCGTGGCCCATCTTGTGTGCCCAATACCGACAGTGCCAGTGTATTTAGACTTCGACAAGTTCTTCTTCAATTGTGCTATTGATTTCATGCTCTTATGCACATGGATATTCATCTCATTGCTATCCTGCACTAAAACGCCACAAGAGTCGTATCCCCTGTATTCAATACGTTGCAACGAATTAAGAATAATTTGTAGTGCTTCGCGTTCTCCCACGTACCCTACTATTCCACACATTTTTTTTTTATGCCCTTTAACTAGCCGAATAGAATAATACCCTGATCACACTTTATACCACCAGGCTACCATCCGGTATCTTACCGCTCAGCTCCTTCATTGACTTTATCACTGCATGATTCCCTATTAACGTTCCCGGCTTGGCAATTATGTTGTTGCCCAACTCGCAATATTCGCCGACCAGCGCGCCAACGCTTACCTTGTGATGCTCACCACCGATTTCTATATCTGTCTCCTCGCTGCGAGCTATGAATCCACCTTCCGCATACGAGCCCGTATCGAATATAGAATCGTGAATGGACGAGAACGAGCCGATTCGTACCATATCCATCAACACCGAGTTTTTTATCTCTGTAAATGCACCTATATTCGTGTCGTTTCCTATACTCGTGGAAGGAAAGATACAGCTATTAGGCCCAATCTCGCAATTCTCGCCTATTATAACTGGCCCTTTCACATACGAGTTCGCCCTTATCACCGAATTTTTG
>DAOUUS010000101.1 GCA_030668065.1 Candidatus Methanophagales archaeon | reverse complement strand
TATTATAACTGTCGTGGTTGCATATCTCGCAAACCTTGTACGGGTGTCAATACTCTATATCGTTGGGTTTTACTATGGCAAAGAATTGATGTATACCTTTCACGTCCATCTCGGCTGGATTATTTTTGTAATCGTGGTGGCGGTGCTGCTTTTTGCATTGGATAAGGTGACCAGATAGGTAACAGTCGAAAAAATCTTCGGATTACAAGAATACAATACACACAACTTTCCTTTCAAAAAGAATACTACTAAAGACAAGGTTTTTGATAAAACCTTTTGCGTACAAAAAGTTGTGCTATCACGGAATATCACGGAATATCGTAGTTCTTGATTTAGCACGGAACACTACGAAGATAATAGCGAAAAGCATGAGCACAGCACCCAGATAGACCACAGAAATAGCGGCGGCTCTCAAGAACACAAAATCTTTGCTACTAAACGTGTCAATCACGATTATAACAAACAAAACAAACAGGTACGAGAAAGAACTGAAGAACAGAGGTTTTAATAGTCCCAAATCCTTTAGTGAATGCTTATGCTCTTCGCTATGGTCTTGCTGCTTCAAGCGTGCCACACGGTCATCAGTTGCAGGGTGTGTACGGAACATGAACCAGTACGTAGGTAGCCGTATGTCCATAATCGTGACTGCGCCGTTGTGCAGGGGATCCATAATAAAGAGAGGCACATGTGCAGGATTTACCACAAACGAGTTCGAGTGTAAGCTCGTTTCTAGTTTTTGTAGCGCACTTACCAGTTTATCCGGTTTACCATGCAGATGCACACTTTGCTCGTCCGCCACGTATTCCCGCGATGGCACTACTGCCAGTTGTATAATAGTTGCGGCCACCGGTGCAACCAGTGACGTAACAAGAAATTTGATTAAATTAGGTGCCGGGTCGTCCTCTTGCCCGAAACCTGTGAATATTGAAGTCCAGAATGCGAACGGCACTAACGCTGTAAGTATCCCGGTTACCGCAGCAACGCTGGTGCCGGTTGGCATATCCTTCCTTTTTACGTGTATTAGTTCATGTGCCAGAACGGCTTTCTGCTCATCTTTATCCAGCAGCTCTGTCAATGCTGTCGTCACAATAATTGCAGCATGTTTGGCGTTTCTGCCCAGTGTAAATGCGTTTGGCATCGCGGAATCCGTGATAAAAACCTTTGGCACCGGGAGTTCCAGCTTTGTCGCAAGTTGGTGAACGGTTTCATAAAGTGGCGTATCCGTTACCTGTCGCGCATGATACCGCTGCAACAATATTTTAGCACTGAAAAAATGGAAGAAAAGGGCTACAGGTAGGACAAAAAACAATAATACAAAAGTGATTAGCGTTAGCACTGGCAATACGTGCTCAAGTATACTGCTGAATGTCCAACCAGGCATAGACATCGGCAGTGCCAGCAAAATCCACTGCGGGATACGCTTCACAGGCATATTCATTTTGTTATTACACAGATAATGTTGTGTCGTTTATAAAAAACCTTTTCTCAGAACGGGCTTCATCCCAAAAGTCAACATAGCTGCAAGGACCGCATAGAAACAATTATTTGGCAATTCTTAGCAGTCATTTGTATGTAAATATTTAAAATACGACCTGATTTCCTTTATCGCCACGAAATGAGCATCCGAAGTCACAAGTGTCATATCCCGATTCAGCGCTATTGCAGACACCACCACATCAATCGCGGGTATCGGCTTCCCGATTCTTAGCAAATCCTTCGACAGTTTAATTGCGAGGGTGTAATCAGACTTCGAAGGGTAAATCACCTTTAGGTTAAAATCAAGTAATTTTGGGAATTCCACGACATTGAAAATCGTAGTATAGCCTGCTAACTGCTTTCTTTGTTTATAGACGTTTATCACTCTGCTTGTATAATATAAAACCTTGTCCATTCCTTCTCCCGCATCTCCTTGTACAATTTTACGGCTTCTTCCATGTCTATGTTAGCCAAATCCTCTACAAAATCCACTCCTAGCTCTTCCAGTAACTCTTCAGTCGTTATTTCTCTCTTTCTACCTTCTAAATGATAAATATAATCCAATATGGCCTCTCGAACAACTTCACTCCAGCCGACACTGTCATGCTCTTTCATCTTTTTATTGCATATAAAGTATATTTTCTGCCACAGAGCACCGAGTTATTTCACTCTTTGTCCTCTGTCTGTCATTTTTGTATTTTTCTTGTTTTTATACACCTCTTCCGGTATCACGAGGGTTATTTCTGTCATGATAATAAATAAGTAAATACAGAACGGTATTTAAACCTTTGGTTTGCTAAATCTTAAATTACTCCGTTTCTAAGCATGAGTGCAGGGGGAAAGGAGGGCAGAAAGAGGAAAAAAAACGAGCCCTCAACCACCTACTCCAGCACGGCCACACCTACGGATACATCTTTCAGCAATCTCAAGTCGTCTTCATCTGCCTGTACACCGTTGTTGTTTAGGTCGTATGTCACGTCAGATGTTCCCGCCTCGGTTGCATCTGCCATCATTGCTAAGTCGCCTGTTGGCATCTGCCTGTTCACTATTTGTGTTCAAGTCGCCTTTTTGGCAGAGCGATATGTCCGCGGTTGCGGGGTCGCTAGCATTTACTGTGACTGGCTCGGAGTCGTGCCAGTAGCCGCGTTTCGTGGCGGTTAGACTATAACAGCCGGGTGAGACATCTGTGAATTCGTAGTGGCCGGTGCTGTCGGTTTGTGTAGTGTTTATTTCGGTGCCTTCTAAGGTAGTTAAGGTAACGGTTGCGCCGGGTATTCTTGCGGAGTCGAGGGCCGATGACGCTACTGGAAAGAGAGTTTGCTGTAGCATTCAAACCGGCTTCGTAATCTGCTCACACTTCATCTACTGACAAAGCCCGGTTGTACATCTTGAGTTCGACTATTGTGCCGTTGAATATATTGCCCCAGCCATCATGACCTATGAACAATCTGGCGTTACTACTCATTATCGCAGATATTTGGTTCGTATCGGTCTCAATCCCATTCAAATGGCATCTTATAGTCGTTCCATCAAACGTGCTTGCGATATGATACCATTCGCCTGGTGTCATGCTCTGATTCACGGAATTGATGCGCTTCCTCATGATACTGATTCGATTCGTCTTCCAAAGCCAGGAATGCACTGGTATCAATGAATATTCTCGATAGCATTAGTCGCTTCCTTTATTAGGATTTGCATGGGATTTTGCAATATTAAAAATTCATCTAAAGCATGATACTATCAGAGAAATATTCAAAATGCTGGTCTCCGGTTAAAACTCTCAAGTTCTTATAACGTGCAGACGCAAGTATGAATGCGTCAGCAAGACCAAAATCTTTCAGCCCTTTTTTCGCTTCTGCATGGATCTTTGCAGCTTCTATTGCGATTTCTTCATCTATTGGAATGATAGCACACCTTTCCACGATAAAACGCTCCCTTTCTTCTGCTCTACTATCTGTCCTGAGGGATTTAGAATATATCTCCGCTATAACAATCGGGGACGTATAAAGTTGAACATTGCTTTCAACAACCTCTTTCACCTTTTCCCCTTTCTCGGTGCCCATGAAATATTCTATCCATGCAAATGAATCAACCAGCATTTATATCCTATCCTCATGGTCCCTAAGGTCTGATATATCGGTCTTTTTCATTGTTCCAAAAAGACTTTTTTTCTTAAACAAAGCATTATATAAAATTTCGTTTATCTTTTCTGACATCTCTTTTTCTCCTACCTCTTTTTTTAATGTTTGGTATATATCTTCCCTTAATTCAATCGCTGTGTGTACATACATCGTTTTCACCCCATTACTAAAACTAAGAAAAAGGGTTATATAAACTTTTTTTTCTTTGCAATCAGGTAAATTTGCGCATCCACAGGCACCAAAAATGTACGTTTCTGGATGTCAAATTCCATCTCCTCTTCTCCCATTTCATTCCAGTAATCAGCGGCTGAGTGTGTGTCCCAAAACTCGCCTGCTGCTTCCGCACTATTGAAGTGCTCTGGAATTGTATCTCCCCTTTTACGCATGTCCATATTTATTTTTATCATAAATATCACTTGAGTATGCTCTTTTGTACACTACTTTAAAACTTTCCCCGCCTTCCAATACATTTACGATTTCTTCCAATTCTTTCTCTAATCTTTCCAAGTACGCACTCCTTTTTGCTTTTTTTGTTTCATCGCTTTACATCTTCATTCCCTTTCATAGCTTTCAATATATGAGAAGAGAGAAGAAAAAAAACGTCCTCTCAACCACCTACTCCAGCTCTGCCACACCCACGGATACATCTTTCAGCAATCTCAAGTCGCCTTCATCTGCCTGTACACCGTTGTTGTTCAGGTCGTATGTCCAGTCCCGTGGGGTTGTGTTTACTGTTGGCATCTGCCTGTTCACTATTTGTGTTCAAGTCGCCTTTTTGGCAGAGCGATATGTCCTCGGTTTTTGGCTCGCTAGCATTTACTGTGACTGGGTCGGAGTCGGACCAGTAGCCGCGTTTCGTGGCGGTTATGTCGTAAAAACTAGGAGAAACATCAGCAAACGCATAGTGACCTGTGCTGTCGGTTTGTGTTTTCGTAATCTGCTTGTATCTCTTCTTCGGTTAAAGCGCGGTTGTATAGCTTGACTTCGTCTACAACGCCGTTGAAGAACGTATCAAACGGAGTACATGCACCTCTTTAGTTGTGGCGTTCCATGCACATATATGGATTGAACGATGCGATTGATGTATTTGAGAAGATACAAGCGTAACGGCGTTCTAAATATTTTGTATAACTTTTAGGCCGAATTTTTAGTTCTTTTTCTGATATTTCAACCTCAAACTCCTCCAGACCAATTTTTTCTAATACCGTATTGGGTATGAATACCCCGCTCTTTTTTAGTTCTATTCCCATTTTCTGCCCGCCTCAATTTTCATTTCTACTTATCCCCCTCTCTATGAGAAGAACAGCCCAATTGAATATTTTAACACCTATATCTTTGAGATGCAGTAACTTCGAATCCTCAGTGAGCAGATTTCCAACGGTGCATGACTGTGCCAATATCACGGCATCAAAGAAGCTGAGTCCAAGAGGTAGAAACTCATTGAACCTCTTATCATCCATTGCTCTATATCCATGTATCACGACTTTTTCATCAGTGGATATGACAGATAGCCCCTCATTGAACTTTTCATTGATCCCAGACCGTTTTCCACCTATCTTTAGCCTTCGCTTCAATAATAGAAATCTCACTAAAATGAATTCGTTCCAGTGATTTTATAACCTCTTTATACACAGTTCTGGAGAATCCTTTTACATATATATCAAGATAGAAGAAAGGCATGACGTATGTTGTATCTAGGTATAACTCTCGTAATTTCATATTATCTCTCTAAGAGTTCTTTTTCCAATAACTCACGCTCTTTTTTGATTTCCTTTTCGCTCACTTTTGCTATTGCCTCTTCCTCTAACAGGTTGGCTATCGTTTTTCGTTTCCTTAAGATGAGTTCTTTACCCTTCACCTCGGCAACGAATTCACCCCCTGACTCCAGACCCATCAGCAGTCTCAGCTTCTTTGGCGTGTATAATTCTCCATTCTTTCCTACCTTTACTACATATTCGCTCATTTTATTCTATCCGAATAACAATTAATTTTCTGATTATTTGAAGTTATATCTCCCCTATCAACCTGAGCACTTCAAAACATTCCGCATACTTGTTACCGATTTCATAGCCTCTATCTTTATTTTAACCAGAAGATGGGGAGGGGAGAAGTGATAGGGGAGAAAGGGCTTACCACAATTCTATTTTACCTGCTGCCGCTTCTTCCAGCATTAATACGTCACCGGCATCTGCTAAATCGCCATTTCCGTTCAGGTTGAATTTCCAGTTGGGTATTAGTCTGCCCGTGGCTGCATACTCCATCATTTTTAAGTCATCGGAATCTGCCGGTTCACCATTTAGGTTCAGATCGCCTTTCAGCCAGAGCATGATGTTCTCTGTTAAGGCATCACCGATGTTAACTGTAATAGTTGGTAGGCCAGAATCGTAGTTTTGATACACTTAGGTTATAAACTCCAGGTGCGATATCAGCAAACGTGTAGTTGCCGTTGATGTCGGTTTGTGTGGTTATTGGTGTGCCTTCAAGAGTAGCCAGTGTAACGGTTGCGCCG